>JAJFUB010000159.1 GCA_021372615.1 bacterium
CCGAGGAGCTGAAGACGAGCGCCTGGCAGCCGGGGCGGCATACCGTCACGCTGAATGTGGACATCCCTCGGGAGGCTCCCGCGCGCACCCCGGCGACACTGCTGCTCTCGCGGCCCGACGGCGCGGTGGGGTTGACGAGCAGCCTCCCTGGCACGACCAGCGACCCGTGGGGGCTGCATGTGACGTTCGACGCGAGGCGGGCGGCGGTCGCGGTCGGTGACCGCTCCCACACGGCCCCGACGCAGGTTGACTTCCCGGATGCGAAGATCAAGACGATTGCGGGGAACCCGACGCTGACGGTGGACGGCAAGGTCGAGGCCCCCGTGATCTGGGCCTCGTCGTACGGCAACCTGCGGCGCTATGCCGAGTATGCCGCGACGGGCGTCAAGTACTTCCGCCCACACATCGAGGGGGACGCCATCCCCGCGCCCGGCGAGCAGGAGGACTACGACCGCTGGTGGTTCGCGCAGGTGGACCGCATGGTCAACGCGGCGCTGAGCGTGGATCCGCAGATCAAGCTCATCCCCGCCGTGGACATGGACCCCAACCCGGATTGGCTGTTCGTCAACAACTCCGAGCAGTTCCTCAGCGGCCGGGGGCAGGTGCTGATCCCCCTCGTCCTGCAGATGCCCGACCGGGCGCAAGTGCGGCCGACGTTCATGTCACAGGCGTGGCGGAAGGCCGGGGCCGAGGCGCTCACGCGGCTGGTCAGGCATATGCGCGCCCAGTCGTATGCGCCGCACATCATGGGCCTGATCTTCTTCGCCGGGCGCGCGGGCGAGAACTACTACGGCGGCAACGAGCTGAACCTGTTCATCAACGACCGGGGGGAGTATGACAGCCAGCCCCGCGAGCGCTGGGACACTGGCGACTTCTCCGTGGCCGCCCGCCGCACGTTCCGCGACTTCCTGATCGCCAGGTACAAGACCGACGCGGCGCTGCAGCAGGCCTGGCAGAACCCGAACATCCACTTCGACGACATCCTCGAGCCGGCCCGTTTCGTCCGCGAGGAGGTCGTGAACACACTCATGTGGGCCCCCAAGCCGCAGGACGCGGGCGTGATGCGCGACCCGCTGGCCCCGGGCGTGGGCACGCTGCCGATGGACTACTTCCAGTGCTTCTCCGAGGCCATGATGGACTCGTTCAACACCTGGGGCCAGGCCGTCAAGGAAGCCTCGGACAATCGCCTCCTTACGGGCTGCTACTACGGCTACACGCTGGCGCAGCTCTTCACGTCCGTGCCGGGCTTCCACGGTCACACGGCGGTGGATCGCGCCGCCCGGGCGCCCTATCTGGACATCTATGTGAGCCCGGCTGAGTATGACAACTCGCGTCGCGCGGGCGGCCACCTGTGGGGTCACAACATCATTGACAGTCTGCGCCTGCACAACAAGCTGTGGGTCTACGAGGCCGACACACGCACCTACCTGTCGGACATCGTGCCCAAGCAGTACAGCCTGCCGGAGACGCTGGAGGTGCTCAAGCGCGATGCGTGCGCCTCGATGCTGCGCGGGTCGGGCTGGTGGTGGCTGGAGTTCGCCTCCGGGCAGCGCGGCGCGGCGGCCGCCGAGTGGTTCATGGACCCGGACATCGCCAAGCTGGCGACGCAGATCAAGCAGCTCTACGACTTCGCCCTCACACTGCCGGACCGGGGCCCCTCGGCGCAGATCGCGATCTTCTACCACGGCGAGTCGCAGACAGCCCAGGACCTGATGTCCACGCTGGGGCTCAACCTGCTGATCGGCCGCGAGACCCTCATCAACGGTGTGCAGCGGATCGGCGCTCCGTACGACCTGTACAACCTCGCGGACCTCAAGACGCTGGCGGAGTCGGGGAAGCTGGCGCAGTACAAGCTGTGCCTGTTCCTCAATCCCTTCTACCTGCAGTCGGAGGAGCTGAAGCTGCTCGACCTGGCCAAGGGCGGCGGGCGGACGCTGGTGTGGCTCTGGGCGCCCGGCCTGGCCCAGGCGGGCAAGCACCCGGCGCCGGCGAATGTCGAGAGCGTCATCGGTATGACGGGCCTGAAGCTGCTCAACGAGCCGGTCGAGCCGACGATGCGCTTCACCGACATGAGCGCTGCGCCGGCGGCCGGTCTGCCGCAGGCGGAGTTCTCGCCGCGTGGCTTTGGTCCGGGCGCAACCTGGGCGCGCTTCGGGAATGCCCTCCAGCCCCTGCCGTACCTCGACCCCGCCCAGGCGGGCGACGCGAGGATCATCGGACGGTGGGTCTTGGACGGGAAGGTGCGGGACGACATGGGAGCCTTCGCGATCCGTAAGTTGCCGACGTGGACGTCGGTGTACTCCGCCTGCCCGTACCTGTCCGTCGAGCTGATGCGCAACCTGGCGAAGATGGCCGGGGTACACGTGTACCGCGACGCCAACGACATCCTGTGCGCCGACCGGCACTTCGTGTGCCTGCACACCGGCGGGGCCCCGGCAACGGACACCCTCCGCCTGCCTGCTGCAACGCCGGTCTATGACGTATTCCGGCACATGCTGCTGTCGCCGCGGACCGACAGCCTGAAGCTGGGTGTGCCGCCCTACACGACCGCGCTGTACTACCTGGGCGACCCGGCGAAGCTGGAGGCGGCGCTGAAGTGACGGGGCAGAGGGAAGGGACGGCGTCCTCACCCCTTCCCCTCTCCCTCGCGCTCGACGCGGCCGAGCGCTCCGGAGAGGGGCGGTCGGATGTCGCTTGGTGGCTCCGAAGGCACACAGTGGCCGGAGGGTCCCCTCTCCGGAGCGTAGCGAGGGAGAGGGGGAGGGGTGAGGAGGCGTTCGCCGTTCCGGCAGGTCGCGGGCTGCACTCGTCGAAAGGTCCCCCCGGAGGCTCATCATGCACACTCGCCGGCTCTGTCTCGTTGCCCTGTTGCTCTGCCTCGCCAGCGCCCTCATGGCCGCCCCCCTGACGATCCACTACCGCCACGCGAGCGGCAAGTGGCTGCCGTTGCCGTGTGCGGTGGACGAGGCCCGGGGCGTGGTGTCGTTCACCCTCGACCCCAAGGCTATCGGCGGCGGCTCGACCACTGTGCTGCTCGGCGAGCTGAAGGGCGTCGTGCTGGATGACGAGCGGCCGCCGCGCGTGACCGGCGTGAAGGTGGATGACCGCGCGGTGCGCGTCAGCCCCGCCACCGACCTGGACTGGCTGGCGGAGACGCCCCGTACCCTCACCATTGGTCTCGCCGATGACCTGAACGCCCTCGACCTGTCCGCCCTGAAGGTGCTGCTGAACGGCAAGCCACTGACGCCGTCGCAGTATGCCCGCGAGTTCTCGCAAGGCGGCAAGAGCCTGCGCCTCGTGCTACCGGTGGCAGACCTGCTGGCCGGTGACGACCGCTTCGTCAACACGGTCGAGGTGCGCGCCCTGGACGTGTCCCCCATGCAGAACGGCGCGGCCTTCAAGCTGACTTACCGGCATCTGGGCGCAGTGAAGGAGTCCCCGACGCTGATCGCCGAGAGTTCGTACTCGGGCTATGAGAACCTGTCCGTGCTGACCGATGGCAAGGTAATGAAGCCGGGGGAGACGACGTACGGCTGCACGTGGGCCGCCGAGGAAGTGCCGGGCGACCACTGGCTGGTCTTCGCCTGGCCGGGCGAGAAGACGTTGAGCGGGGTCGAGATCTTCTGGGCCACCTACCAGGGCACCTACCATGCCTCGCAGAAGCTGCTGGTGCAGACCTGGGACGGCAAGCAGTGGGTGACGCAGAAGACGCTGACGAACCTCAAGGCCGAACAGAGCACGGCGATCGAGCTGGCGCCGGTGAAGACCACACGACTGCGCTTGCTGCAGCCTGACGGCATGGGCAACCCCGTGCGCCCGAACATCATGTGGATTACGGAAGTGAAGGTGCCGTAGCCACGGCGCCCACCCCCGCCGCTACGCGGCGCCCCCTCCCCGCGGGGGAGGGGTAACGTCAACGTCAACGGCAATGACGCCACCGCCGCCTCCGGCGCTCCCATCCCCCGAAGACATGAGGAGCACCGGCCAACACGCCGCCCCCCGAGCCGTAGCCTCGTCCCTCCCCGCAGGGAGGGGACAGGCCTTGCCCCTCCCCCGTGGGGAGGGGTCGCGCCGGAGGCGCGGGGGTGGGTCGCCGTCATCCGTCACGGCACGTGGATCAGCCCGCACCGGTCGCCGTCAATCACCATCAGGAGCCGCATCTTCGCGTCCCACTGCACCTCCGCGCCCAGCGCCTGCGCCACGGGCTTGAGCGGCGCGTAGAAGCCCCCCTCCTTCATCAGCGGCGCCACGCCCAGCGCCAGCGGTCCCGCATTGCTCTGTGCCGTGGCGTTCCCCAGCGTCAGCCTGATGCTCTTGTCCCCATGCGTGATGCTCAGCGTCTTGGTCCCGGCGTTCCACTGGCTCTGGGCTTCCAGGAACGTCACCACCGGGCCCATCATCACCAGCGTCGTGCCACCGACGACCACCGTCTTGCAGTCGGGGATGAAGCCCTTCTGGGTGAAGGTGCGCTCCTGGGCGGCCATCTGGCCGGGGTCCACCATCACGGCGCTCTGGGATTGGTACCAGTACGCGCCCCCGCCGCCGATGAAGGTGAGCGGATCGGCCGTCTCACGGTCCGCGCGGCCAGCCAGCACGAGCTTCCCGCCAGCGATCTTGAATGGCCACGAGCCATACGGCGCCCCATCCATCGCGATCTTCAGCGTGTACGCCCCGTCCTGGGACAGGATGGCCTTGGCCGGGAGGAACCCACCGGGCGTCGGACTCTGCGGCGGGTAGACGAACTCGAGGTCGTAGCGCGTCCACTTGTCGTTGAGCCACAGCTTGAGGTCCGGGCGACCGGTCGCGATGAGCTTCTTGTCGGCATCTCGCACGATCTCCGTCCGCGGAGCGACCCCATCGCGGTTGCCGGTCTCATGGCGGCGCAGGAAGAGCTTCCACACGAACTGGTTCTCCGGGTCGTCGTTCCCATACAGGAAGTAGCCCCAGGAGTTCCAGTCGCCCATCGTCAGCAGCTTGTCGCCGACCTGCTTGACGGTGAAGGGGAAGCTGTAGAACTTGCCGGCGGTGAGGAAGAAGTCCAGCATGTAGTCTCCGGCTGCCAGCTTGGTTGTCTCCCCATCCGCTCGCTGGCCACCGATCGTGACGCTGCTATAGGGCAGCAGCCACAGCGGCGGCTTCATCTTCTCCGCGTCGAAGTCGAAGCGGGCGAGTTCCGTGCCGCCCACCTGCGACAGCGTGGCCCAGAGCTTCCGGGCCGGGTCGTCGGACAGGTGGGAGTAGCTGCCCTGGGGCGGCTCGGGCAGGTACAGGGCCTGCAACTGGTCGAGGCGGAAGGCGCCTGACTGCGGGTCCACCTGCACGCCCTTGAGCAGCATGGCGTGCAGGAGGCCGGGCGTTGCTTCAGGGAAGGCCGCGGCCAGACCGGGGCAGATGACGGAGAGGGACACGAAGACGGCAAGAACCAGATATCCGACTGCGTTCTTCATGGGTCACGCTCCAATCGTGCTGGGGGATGGTCACGACCGCCCCCCCAAAGTGTATCCACAGCAATATGGTTCGCACCGTCAGGCCCCACACCTCCGTATCACATCGCCTCTGTGCAGTTCCCTTGCCCCAGGGAGGCTTGCCATTCGGCCCCGGCGAAAGTCCCCCTGGTTACAGATCTGTCGCACCAGGAGGAGACGAGATGGAACTGATGGCTCACCGTGGCGCCTCAGGCTTGGCGCCCGAGAACACGCTGGCAGCCTTTGAGCTGTGCCTGCAGTACCGGCCCGAATGGACCGAACTCGATGTCCACGCCAGCGCCGATGGCGAGATCATCGTCATGCACGACGGGACGGTAGACCGCACGACCGATGGCAGCGGCCCGATCTCATCCATGACACTGGCCGAACTCAAGGCCCTCGACGCCGGAAGCTGGAAGGCCGCCGAGTTCGCCGGCGAGCCCGCGCCGACGCTGCGTGAAGTGGTGGCCGCGGTCGGGAAGAAGGTGCGGATCAATGTGGAGATCAAGGGCGGACCGGACCTGCCGTACGTCGCCGAGCACGTCGTGGCCATCCTGTCCGAGGGCGGCATTCTGGCCGAGAGCATGATCTCCTCGTTCGACCTGTCCGCCGTCCAGGCCGTGCAGGCGCTGACCCCTGAGCCGGCCCTGGCGCTCATCACCGGCAACGCCGGGGACCTGGAGATCGCCGCCCGCGAGGGCCTCGGGTGGCTGAACCTGCAGTTCGCCGGCGTGGACGCTGCCCTGGTGCGGGCCGCCCATGACGCCGGCGTGCGGGTATGCGCCTGGACGATCAACGACCTGTCGCGCTGGGACGAGTTCGCGGCGATGGGCGTGGACGTCCTGTGCACCGACATGCCGCACCTGGCCCCGCGACCGTGAGGAGGTCGTCGGAGCGCGGCTCTCCAGAGCCGCACGGGTCGTCGGGAGGCTGCGGCTCTGGAGAGCCGCGCACCAACGGCAGAGCCGAGTAGCCCAAGGAGAACCGCATGAGCACAACTGAAGCGATCTGCCTCGCCGCGCTGCTGGCCTGCGCGCCGTTGCTGGCGCAGACGGGGCGCGGGGGGGACGTCCCCGTGCTGCCCGGTCGGGAGATCAGCTGGGGCATCGGCGGCTGCGGCGGGGCATACTTCCACGCGCAACCCGGCGAGTTGATCGTCGAGGTCGAGAAACGCGACCGCAACCGGAGCGGCCGCCCGAGCGACCTGCGCGCCACCCTCGTCGGCCCCGACCGCGCCGTGCTGCAAGATGTCACCATCCCCTTCGCCGGGCAGGCGCAGGGCAGCGGCGTCGGGCCCGCGCAGCGTGTGCGCCTGACCGCGCCGGTGACGCGGCCCGGCGTCTACGGCCTGAACATCACCGTCTCCAACGATCGCTACGGTGACAACATCATCTGGGGCCTGTGGACCAACTGTCCGCGCTATCTCATCGAGACCTCGCGCGGGCATCGCGACCGCGCGCACGAGGAGCCCATCGTCTTGCTGCGCGAGGACCAGCCATGTGATGTGTGCTTCCTCCCGCGCGCCGGGGAGTTCGGCCTGGACATCGCCGGGCTGCCGGCGGCCGTGACGCAGGTCACCGTCAGCGATGCGGCGGGGACTGTCGTGGCCGACCTGGCCGTGACCAAGGGCGAAGTGAAGCACACCTTCGCCGCCAACGTGCAGCGCGAGCACACGCCGTGGCGGCTGCACCTGACGCAGGGGCGCGGGGTCGTCCAGATTGACGGCGTGACCCGCTGGAAGCCCGACGATCTGTACCGCGACCTCGCCTGCTGGACGCCGAACCCGCAGTCGTGGTTCCCGCTGCTGGAGAACCGCTGGCTGCTGACGCCTTACCGCCGCATGGTCTACGCCCGGCCCGGCGCCCAAGGGCAGGTCACGCTGCAGGTGCACAACAGCCTCGTGAGGGAGCGGGCGGTGCGGCTGAGCCTGGATTTCCCCGGCCCGCGCTGGGACGCCCGCCTGGACACGGCGCGCGTCGTGGTCGCCCCGCGTGGCGACGCACCCGTGACCGTGAGCCTGCCAGCCCCCGCCGCCGGGCAGGAGCGCGTCTGCCATGTCCGCGTGACGCCGGAGGACGATCCCGGCTTCAGCACCTACTGCACGCTGACCGTCCGCGGGGGCGAGGCCCCGGCACGCCAGCCGCTGCCGAGGCCGCTTGCCCTGCGCCCCTACGAGCATGAGAACGAGCAGTTCGGCTACGTGCCCGACTACCCGACCGACAGCCAGCCGTACTTCGACCACGCCAACCGCCCATACATCCGCACCTACAATGGCATCGCGACGAAGCGCGACGGCAAGTGGGTGACGACCGACCTCGCCCAGGCTGTGACGAAGCGCGTGCCGGACTTTCCGGCCGGCGCCTTCACGATGCCTTCGACCAAGATCGCCTTCGACCGGGATGACGACGTGTACCTGATCGCGCGCTCGGGCGCGCAGGCGGCGTTGCTGCATTCGCGCGACCAGGGCCGGACCTTCACGGCGTACCTGATCCCGGGCCGCGAGGACCGCTCGCGGCACTTCGACATCGAGGTCTTCACCGGGCACAACGAGTGCGACGGCCCGCCGCCGATCCTGCGCTACACCGCGGTTCCGCAGGAGCCGGACCCGAAGCTGTTCTGGCGCCGCGTGAGCGAGCTGGAGCTGTTCCTGCCCCGCAAGACCGCCACCGGGATCGAGCTGGGCGAGCCTCTCCTCCTGTCGCGCAGCACACTGGGCTCGTCGCAGCACTCCGGCATCCCCAACTGCCTGGCCTCGCGGGACGGCAAGGTGCACATCATCTGGGGCGAGGCTACCGACCCGGCGGAGAAGGTGCCGGGCGTGCCGGCCTATGTGGCGACGTGTGACCGGGCGACCCGGACGGTGACCAAGCCGGTGCTGATCGGCTACGGCCCGCCGGCCAATGACGTGCACAACTCGCCGTCGCTCACGCTGGACAGCCAGGGCTACCTGCACGCGCTGGGCGGCACACACGGACAGCCCTTCCCGTACGCGCGATCCCTGAAGCCCAACGACGCCAGCGGCGGGTTCACCGAGGCAGTCACGACCTCCGAGCATGGCGGGCAGACTTACATCGGGCTGCTGTGCGGGCCGGACGATACGCTGCACCTCGCAGCCCGCCTGGCCGGCACCGGCGCCCCCTTCCCCGGCGCCACATACCTGGCCCTCGCTCTCCAGCAGAAGCGCCCCGGCCAGCCGTGGGAGGCGCCCACGCCGCTCATCATGCCGCCGTTCTCCGAGTACAGCGTCTACTACCACCGGCTCACCTGCGACCGCAAGGGCGCGCTGTACCTGTCGTATGACTACTGGTCCACGTACTGGTTCTACCGCAATGACCACCGCGGCAGCCGCCGCGTCGTGATGATGTCGCCCGACGGGGGGAAGACCTGGCGCCTGTGGTAGCTCACAAGCGCTCGGGTCTGCAGACAGCCGGCCCCCAGGAGGAGACATGGCAACGGCAAAGCCCAACTTCATCGTGATCTTCGCCGACAACCTCGGCTATGGCGACTTCGGCTGCTACGGCTCGACCGTGCACCGCACGCCTCACGTGGACCGTATAGCGGCCGAGGGCGTGCGCTTCACCAGCTTCTACAGCACCTCCGGGGTGTGCACGCCCTCCCGGGCGAGCATGATGACCGGCTGCTACCCGCGGCGGGTCAACCTGCACACCGGGGTCAGGGGCTGCGTGCTACAGCCGGTGGACCCCAAGGGCCTGCACCCCGACGAGCAGACCGTGGGCGATGTCCTGCGCGCACAGGGCTACGCCACGGCCTGCATCGGCAAGTGGCACCTGGGCGACCAGCCCCCCTTCCTGCCTACCCGCCACGGATTCGATCACTACTTCGGCATCCCCTACAGCGACGACATGACCGCCCGGCCGCAGTTCCCGCTGTGGCCCGAGCTGCCCCTGATGCGCAACGAAGAGGTCATTGACGCCCCCGTGGACCGGGACTACCTGACCCGGCGCTACACCGAGGAGACCTGCACCTTCATCCGCGAGCATCGCGACCGGCCGTTCTTCATCTACCTGCCCCACGCCATGCCCGGCAGCACCAACCGGCCCTTCTCCAGCCCCGCCTTCCAGGGCCAGTCGGCCAACGGGCCCTACGGCGACTGCGTCGAGGAGATGGACTGGTCCACCGGCGAGATACTCCGGACACTGGATGAACTCGGCCTGGATGAGAGCACGCTCGTGATCTGGACCTCGGACAACGGGGCGGTCGAACTGAACCCCGTGCAGGGCAGCAATGCGCCGCTGCGCGGCTGGGGCTATGACACCAGCGAGGGCGGGATGCGGATGCCGTGCGTCGCGCGCTGGCCGGGCCACATCGCCCCTGGCGGCGTGACCGACGAGTTGACCTCCACGATGGACGTGCTGCCGACGCTGGCCTCGTTGGCGGGCGCGGCGCTGCCCGACCGGCCGATTGACGGGCAGGACTGCAGCGCGCTGCTGACCGGCGGCGCGTTCACCTCGGCGTACGACGAACGTGGGTTCTTCTACTACGCCCTCGGACAGCTCCAGGCCGTCCGCGCCGGGCAGTGGAAGCTGTACCTGCCGCTGGCCGAGAAGATCATCGGCCCGTCGGGCAAGACGGCCCCGTGTGAGTTGGCCCTGTACGACGTACGGCACGATCTGAGCGAAGAGCACGAGGCGTCGGCGGAGCATCCCGAGGTCGTTGCGCGGCTGCTCGCGCTGGCCGAACAGGCCCGCGAGGACCTGGGCGACCTCGACCGCGAGGGCGTCGGCCAGCGCCCGTCCGGCTGGGTGGACAACCCGACTCCGCGTGTGCTAAGCTGACCGCATCAGCAGACCGACTCGCACCAGGAACCACGCCATGAGCGACACCATCGTTACCAGCACCGAACTGCCGCAGATCTCGGGCCTTCGCCTGTCTCAGGTCAGTGTCCCTTCGTCCCTCGATGGCGCCGCGCAACCGATCATCATCGGCGTCCCCGAGACCCCCTGCGCCACACCCACCCCCCTGTTGGTGGGCCTGCACACCTGGTCAGCCGATGTGCGCCAGCAGACCCAGGCCTTCGGACCGCTCTGTGCACGCTACGGTTGGCTCATGGTCCTGCCCAACTTCCGCGGGCCGAACCTGACGTCCAACCCGCAGGCGCAACTGGCCGGCGGCTCACTCGCGGCCCAGCGCGACATCGCCGATGCCGTGGCCCACATGCAGCGTGAGTACACGGTGGATGAACGGCGTCTCTACGTCATCGGCGGCTCCGGCGGCGGGCACATGTCGCTGCTCATGGCCGGCAAGTATCCGGACCTTTGGGCGGGCGTGTCCTCCTGGTGCCCCATCTCCAGCGTGCGCGAATGGCACGAGCAGGGGAACAGCTACGCTCCGCATGTCGAGGCCGTCTGCGGCGGCGCGCCGGGCGCCTCGGCCGAGGTGGACTTCGAGTATGAGCGCCGCAGCCCTCGCACCTTCATCACCAATGCCGCGAGCACCCACGTGCGCATCAGCCATGGCGACAAGGACCGCTGCATCTATGTCGCGCAGACCTGGCGCACCTACGAGAAGCTCCTGGACCTCCCGCACCGGGTGGAGTTCTATAGCTGGACCGGCGGGCACGAGATCATCAACGAGTGGGGCTTCGCCTGGCTGTCCCAGCAGGTCAAGCCGGCCGAGGCGCCGACCCGCCTCGATCTCGTCAGCGATGAGGGCAAGTGGTACTTCTGGCTCTACCTGGAGCCCGACGCACCGCTCTCCCTGGCGCACGTCCACGCGAACTGGGTCGCTGACGACACGCTGGAGTTGACCGTCGAGCACAGCGCCGTCACGCGCGTCAACCCGGCAGGCTTTGTGGCCGGGAAGCTCACAGGCGCGGAGCGGGACGGCCAGGCTGTGCCGCTCTCTGCCCTGGAGTGCGCCGAGGGCCTGCTGACGCTCCCGCCGTGCTCAACCGCGACACATTGGCGCCTCACCTTCGGATAGACCATGCGCAAGCGTCTCTTTGACGGCCTCGACCAGGGCCTGGGCGAGGAGATCGTGTTGCTCGAAGGCCTGCCGCCGGTAGCGCCGCCGGAGGCCACCTGCGACTTCTGCCAGGCGCTGCACGAGGCGCTCGGGCTGCTCGGGCGCGAGGTGTCGCTCGCCCGCGTGATGGGCCTGACCGGGGCGGCGTTCATGACGCCATGGGGGGAGGGCATGGTCGCCAGTTGGTCTGCGGCGCGCGTGGACCGCTACCTGTCCGAGGCTCTGGCAGCGCTGGGCCTGCGGGCGCGGCGCGAGCAGTCGCCGGTGGAGGAAGCACTGGCCCTGTGCCGCGAGCCGTTGCGGGCCGGGCAGCCGGTGTTGGCCCGCGGGCCAGACGATGGGTGGGCAACGGTCGTGGGGCTGAAGGGGGAGGAGTTGCTGGGCCGCGTCCCCGGTTCCGGCAGGCCCTACGAGCGCCTCACGCCGCCTGTGCAGGAACTGATCTTGTGCGACGAAGCCGAAGCGCCGCCGCCCCTCCTGGCGGCGAACCTGCAGGCCCTCGCCCGCGCCGATGTCCTGCTGGGCGAGGCTGAGGAAGCCTGGCTGCAGTGGCGGGAGGCGCTGGCCGAGCCCGCGCCCTACGGGGCGGGGGCGGGGCGCCTGGAGCGCTTCCTGGCCGAGCAGCACCTGACGGCCTGCGTCGTCGAGGCTCGAGACGCCGCGCACGTATTTCTGGCCGAGACGGCGGCGGCGACGGACTACGACCTGGCCGAGGCGCTTGACACCGCCGCGGAAGCGGCTGACATCGCCGTGTCCCTCGCCGAGACGCTCCTGGCTGCACCCGATGCCATCGCCCTGGCCCATCTGCCGGAGGATGAGTCCTGGCTGGACCGGCGGCGGGAGCAACTGGGCGCGCTCAGCCGCTGTGATGAGCGGTTGCGTTCGGCGATCCTCGAGGCGCTGGACCTGGCAGGTGAAGAGCATCAGATGTCGAACCTGCCAGTGTAGACACCCAGGGAGGTACCACCCATGCAACGCCTGCTGACAGTCGCGTTGGTCTGCCTGCTCGTCGCCGTGGCCGCCTCGGCCGACGAGTTCCGGGACTACCCGGAATTCCGCTATGCCTCCGGGCTGCCCGGCGGGAGCCACGGCGTCACGCCCGACGGCCACGTCGGGTTTGACGGGGCCATGCAACTGAACATCCCCGTGGGCTATACGCCCGGCTGGGGCAACTTCATGCTCACCGCCTCCGCCGCGGCGATCAACGGGGGCTTCCCCACGGGCTTCTCCGGCACGGACAACAACGGCACGCTCACCGTGGGCTTCGGCATGTTCAATGAGCACCGGCTGTGGTTCTCGGAGATGGGCACGGGCAAGGGCGACGAGAGCCTCGAGCCGGTCGAGAACCTCCAGTTCGAGATCGTGCCGGAGACCGAGGACCGCCCGGCCATCGCGATCGGCGTCGTGGACATTCTCGATCGCCGCGCCGCCACGCTGGACCACCCCCTGGAGGGCGCCGGCCGCTCGTTCTACATCGTCGGCACCCGCGAGGGCGGCACACCCGACAAGCCGCTGTACTACACGCTGGGCTACGGCAACGGCCGCTTCCACTGTCGGCCCTTCGGCGGCATCTCCTACCAGCCCGCCTCGCGCGCCAAGCTGTTCGCCGAGTATGACGGCTGGGTGGGCAACGTCGGGGGAGCCTACGATGTCCTGAGCAGCGAGGAGTGGCACGGCATCTTCGGGATCTCGCTGGTGGATTTCGAGCGCGTGGACCTGACCTTCGCCATCACCAAGACGAGTTTCTAGAGCAGAGGGCGGCGTGTGTCTGTAGGGCGGGGGCTTGTACCCCGCCCAAGTCGTGCGGTCGGCGGGCGGGGCTTGTACCCCGCCGCGAGCGGCACTGACCCAACGGCGGGCGGGGTACAAGCCCCCTGAGATCGCAAGCGATCTCTACGCCCTACAGGGCCGTCGGCGCAGCACCCCCCGCCACAGGAAAGCGATCCACATGGCTGCCAGAGTCGTCGTGTTGGGGAACATCAACCAGGACTTCGTGGTGCGGGCTGATCGCATGCCGCGCCCGGGGGAGACCATCCTGGGGAGCGATGTGAAGTTCGTGGCCGGCGGCAAAGGCGCCAATCAGGCCGTCACCGCCGCCCGCCTGCAGGCCGAGACGGCCCTGATCGGGCGCGTGGGGCAGGACGCCTTCGGGCCGATCCTGCTGGAGAACCTGCGCCGCGAGGGCGTCGAGGCTCGCTACGTCGGCTCGGATGACAATGTCGCCACCGGCATGGCCTTCATCGCGCTCGCGCCTGATGGGCAGAACAGCATCTTGTCGGTGGGCGGCGCCAATCTGGAGTGCGCGCCCCGGTACATCGAGGACGCTACCCCGGTCATCCGCCATGCCGATGTCGCTCTCGTGCAGTTCGCCGTGCCTCTGGCGAGTGTCGAGTTGTTCGTGAAGATCGCGGCCGACGACGGCGTCCCGGTCATCATGGACCCCACCCCGGCGATGGGGCGGCTGCCGCAGAACTGGACGCGCGCCACCGTGCTGACCCCCAACGAGACTGAGGCCGAGATGGTCGTCGGCTATGCCGTGCCGGACACTGCCACTGCGGTCAAGGCCGCGCGCGACATCCACGCCCGCGGCGTGAAGATCGCGCTGGTCAAGCGGGGCGCCGAAGGCTGCGTCGTGTGTACCGATGAGGGCACGCGCCTGATCCCCGGCTTCGCGGTCGAGGTGTGTGACACGACGGGCGCGGGCGATTCGTTCGCGGCGGGGTTGGGAGTGGCGCTGGCCGAGGGGCTGGCGGTGGACCAGGCCGTGGCCTTCGCCAACGCCTGCGGGGCTCTGGCCTGCACGAAGTTCGGCGCCCAGCCGAGCCTCCCCCAGCGCCGCGACGTGGAGCGCTTCCTGCAGGAGCGTGGGGGGCTGGAGGCGGTTCAGCCGGTCGCGCTGTAGGGGGGAGCGGGCGAGAGGACTACGCCGGAGCATGCCCCAGAGAGAGTCACGGGTGTCCGCCACAGCGCGCGGCGCGTAGGCGGACGGGGCCCCGTGACTTCGTCGTTCTGCATTCCCCTCACGACTCGTTTGCCTGCGGCAGGAACACCTGGGTGCCGCAGTACTGGCAGCGGGCCATGCCCTTGCCGGCCAGCTCGATGGCGCCGCCGCAGTTGGGGCACTTGTCCCCGCTGATCTGCTCGGCCTCCAGGGCGATGATCTCGCGCCCCGACCAGTTCACGTAGCCGGTGAACAGCTTCATCCCCACCACGGCGTACAGCGCCTCCTCGACCACCTGCGGCGTGACGCCCAGTTCCTGCGCCAACTCCTCGAACTTACAGCGGCCGCGCGTCATCACGCGCTGGAGAATGTTCTCCTGCAGGCGCACGTCGCGGCGGCGGCGCCGCTCGATGTTGCTCTGCCGCCAGAAGACCGCGCCGACGGTCCAGAAGAACAGGGCCGGGATGAGGCCGAAGAAGACCAGGCCCAGGATGACCGGGCCGGGGCCCTGCAACTGCCCGCCCGTCAGGCCGGTGAAGACGAAGGCGGCCATGCCGCCAAGCCAGACCAGGCCGACGAGCAGCAAGGCGATCGCGATGGTACGGAAGCTCATGCGGTTCTCCCCGTCGCCCTTCACCACTTCTCGCGGTGGACGTGGTCCATCGGGCCCGGGCCCTGGTTGCCGGCGGTTCCAGTCGGGAAGCCCAGGGAGAAGATGCACAGGACGCGGATGGCGTCGGGAATGCCCAGCACCTTGCGCACCGTGTCCTCGCGGTCATAGCCGCGCTCGTCGCTGCCGCGAATGCCCACCCAGCAGGTGCCCAGGCCCAGGGCGGCGGCCTGGATCATGGCGTTCTCGGTCGCGGCCGAGCAGTCCTCGATCCACCAGTGATCCGACTCACACTCGTTGGCGCACACCGCCATGACGACTGGCGCCTGCGCGCAGAAGCCGGCATACTGGTGCACCTGCGCCAGTGCCTCGCGCTTGGCGCGGTCCGTCACGACGATGATATGCCAGGGGCGGATGTTGACCCCCGAAGGGGCCGAGAACGCGGCCTCGACGATGGCCTGTAGCGCCTCTTCGGGCACCGGGTCAGGCTTGTACTGCCGTACGCTGCGCCGCTGCTTGATGGCGTCGAGCATCAATACCACCTCCTGTTCCCTGTGACGGGCGTGGCGCCGTCGGAGCGCGGGTCTCCAGACCCGCATGGGCCCGCGCCAGGCGTTGCGGGTCTGGAGACCCGCGCTCCCACGACGCTCCCCCGGGACCCGGTAGTGCGGACTTCCAGGTCGCCTCAGGCGAGCGTCTGCCACAACTCGAGCATCAACCCGTCGGGGTCCTCAAAGAACGCGATCCGCGAGTTGATCTGCGTGTCGAAGGGCTCGGTGGTGATCTTCACCCCGGCCGCCTTCAGGCGCGCGACCTCGGCGTCCACGTCGTTGGTCTGCAGGCACAGGTGCTTGAAGCCCAGCATCTTGGGCTGGTTGACATGAGCTTGGTGGTCGGCGCTCTGCAGCAACTCGACAGCCACGCCCTGTAGGCTGACGAAGATGATGACGCGGCCCCGCTCGGGGAAGTCGAAGCGGGCCCCGCGGGTGAAGCCGAGGAGATTGCAGTAGAACTCCGCGGAGCGCTCGGCATCGCTGACTTCGACGGCGAAATGGTGGATCTGCTCAGGCATCTCTCAACTCCCAAATGTGAATCAGGCGAACTCGCCCAGCGACGTGAGGTACTCAATCGAGGCCACAATGTCGGCGTGGTAGTCCTCGATGCTGTCGGACTCCGTGGCGCGATGGAAGGTCTCGACTTCGAGGCTGAAGGGTCCGGTGAAGCCGGCGGCGTGGAGGATGTCAAAGGTGCCCCGGAAGTCCACTTCGCCTTGCCCCAGGCGCGGCAGCACATGCTCGGACCGCGTCTGGCCCCGCATGATGTCCTTGAGGTGGACATGGGTGATGTAGGGCGCGAGGGCCTCCGCGGCCTCCAGGCCGTAGCTGGCCGGTTGGCTCTCGTTGTAGAACAGGATGTTGGCCGTGTCGAGGTTGACCCCCACGTTGGGCAGGCCGACTTCCTGCATGGTGCGCAGGGCCTCGGCAACGCTGCCCATGAGCGCCCCGTGAACCTCCAGCGCCAGGTGCACGCCCCGGGTGGCGGCGTACTGCCCGACCTCGCGGAGCAGGCCATAGCAGATGGCGCGGGCGGCCCGTGTCTCCGCATTGTCCGGCAGCGTCTCGCCGGCGGCGGGCGCCGGCAGGTCCTCGCGGTGGCAGCCCAGCACGATCGCGTCGCAGCCCAGCGCCACGGCGAAGTCCACGCGGCGCTTGATGATGTCCGCGCCGCCCGGATAGCCCAGGAAGCCGAACACATCCACGCTGTCCACGACGAAGCCGTCGATGGCGAGCAGGGCCCGCAGGTCGGGGAGGCTGTACTGCCACTGCCCGCTCAGCGGCGCATCTACCATGAGTTCGGGGATGAGAGACTTGGGGCGGGTCTGCTCGACGGGCACCTCGACCCGGCGCAGCGAGGTCTGCCTGATCTGCGCCAGGCACTCGGCCAGGTCGAAACGGCCCCAGGTGTAGCTGTTCAGGCTGACGGCGAAGACGTTCTGCGCCACCGGCATCGCCTCCAGGGGGAGAGCAGGAGATCCTACTGCGCTATCGTCCGGGGCGGAGCGACCTCGCCCACGCGCTCGTACTGCCTTTGCTGTAACTCGTAGATGGCCTGCATGACCGCCTCGGTCAGGTCCTGGAGCGCGGCCTTGTCCGGATGGTCGCCCCCGAAGCGGTCGGGAGAGATCGGCTCGCCGTAGTCCACCTGGACGCGCCCCCGGTGAAGGCCGCCCTTGCCCCGGCGTATGATCTTGTCCGTCTCTTTGAGCGCCGCCGGGATGATCGGCACATGGGCGCGCGTGGCCATCAGCGCCGGCCCGATGTTGCCCGGTTGCAGCGACCCGTCGGGGCTGCGTCCGCCCTCGGGGAAGACGACGAGCAGTTCGCCCTGCTCCAGCAGCTCGATGCCGTGGCGGATGGCCTCGCGGTCGGTCGTGCCGCGGTCCACGGGGAAGGCATAGCACTTGCGGATCATCTCGCCCAGCACCGGGACCTCGAACAGTTCCTTCTTGGCCATGAAGTACGTCCGGCGGGGGACGAACCCCGCGCCCAGGACCGGGGGATCGAGGTACGAGATGTGGTTCGAGCAGATGACGGCGCCGCCCCGGGAGGGGATGTTTGCCCGCCCGGTGACGCGGTAGCCACCCATGAGGCGGCACAGTGTCCGCGCGAGCCAGGCGCCGAAGTAGTAGTGGGGCCACGTCCAGCGGCGCACGGGCTCGGGGGTCTTACGCATGTTGCCGCTCCCGCACGATCTGCACGATCTGCGCTACGACCTGCGCGGCGGTGAGGTCATCGCTGCAGATCTCGAGGGCATCATCGGCCCGCCGCAGCGGCGCCACGGCGCGCGACGAGTCGCGCTGGTCGCGGACGTTCTGCTCGTGGAGGATGTCCTCGTAGGTTACTTCCAGGCCCATGTCGCGTAGCTGGCGATAGCGCCGCCGGGCGCGCTCCTGGGGGCTGGCGGTCAGGAATATCTTCACCTCGGCATCGGGCAACACCACGGTGCCGATGTCGCGTCCCTCCATGACGATCCCCCCGCCGGCCGCCATCTGCCGCTGGGCGATCACCAGGTTGTGCCGCACCAGCGGGATGGCCGAGACGGGCGACGACAACCGCCCCACTTCCGGCAGCCGCACCACCGACTCGACATCCTGCCCGTCCACGAATAGATGGCGCTCGCTTTCCACGGTGCGGAACTCATAGTTGAGCTGGCCGGCAAGGCGGCCGATCTCATCATCATTCAGGCCGGGCGCCAGGCCCTTCCCTTTGGCGAAGTAGGCCACGGCGCGGTACATGGCGCCGGTGTCAATGATCGTGTAGCCCAACTCGTGGGCCACGTCGCGCGCCACCGAGCTCTTGCCGGCTCCAGCCGGGCCGTCAATCGCGACTCTGACACCGGGACAGGGCATGTCACGACCTCCACCGGCGGCGGTGAGGTGGTCGCGGAACTGCTTGGCCTGGGCCAGCAGCCCCACCAGCGCCGCCACATCATCGCTTTGCAGGGCCTGGCGCAGGTCGGCCAGGGCTTGCTCGGCGCGGGTGCAGGCCTGCAGCACCTGCGCCTGATTGCTCAGGAAGATATCCTTCCACAACTCCGGCGAGGAAGCGGCGATGCGCGTGCTGTCGCGCAGGCCGGCGCCGGAGAAGTCCGCCAGCGCGCGGGGCTCGTCACTGCGGCTGAGGCCCAGGGACAACGCCGCGGCCCACAGGTGGGGGAGATGGCTGGCCAGGGCCACCAGGTGGTCGTGCTCTTCGGGAGTGGCCAGCAGGGGGCGCGCCCCCAGGGCCCTGACGAACTCCAGCAGCCGGGACAGCAGCTCCTCGTCCGCCTCCTGGGGCGTCAGGATGTACGAGCGGTCCACGAACAGGTCGGCGCTGCTGGCCTGAATGCCGCTTTTCTCCGACCCCGCCATGGGGTGCCCGCCAATGAAGCTGGCCGGCAGGAAGCGCGCGCCGTCGCGGCAGATCTGCCCCTTCACACTGCCCGCGTCGGTGACCGCGCAACCGATCGAGACCGCCGGGGCGATCTGCTCCAGAATGCCGGCGATGGCGCACACCGGCGCCGACACATACACCAGGTCGGCGCCGCGCACGGCGGCCAGGAGGTCGTCACTGACCTGGTCCACCGCGCCGGCAGCTACCGCGCCCTGCCGCGAGGTCTCCGAGCGGCTGTACCCCACAATCTCCCCGACCAGGCAGCGCTTGTGCGCGGCCAGGCCCACCGACCCGCCAATCAGCCCCAGCCCCACGATGGCGAGACGTTCATAGAGAACCGACATCTACATCTCCGCCCCCACAATCTGGACGACCTGACGGATCTGCTCCATGAGCACGGCGAAGCGTTTGGGGGTGAGGGATTGCGGGCCGTCGCAGCGGGCCTGGTCGGGGTGGGGATGGACCTCGACCATGAGGCCATCGGCCCCGCCGGCCAGCGCCGCCAGCGCCATCGGCCCGACCAGCCGGTGGGTGCCGGTGGCATGGCTGGGGTCCACGATGATCGGCAGGTGGGTTTCCAGCTTGGCCGCGGCCATCCCCGCCAGGTCCAGCGTGAACCGCGTCACCGTGTCAAACGACCGGATGCCGCGCTCGCACATGATGATGCTGAGGTTGCCGGTGGTGGCGATGTACTCGGCGGCCTTCAGCCACTCCTCGACGGTAGCGGCAAAGCCGCGCTTGAGCATCACGGGCTTGCCGGTGGCGCCGGCTTCGCGCAACAGGTCGAAGTTCGACATGTTGCGGGCCCCGATCTGGATGGCGTCGCACATCGAAGCGACCAGCTCGATCTGCCGCGGCTCCATGGCCTCGGTGATCGTGGGCAGGCCCGCTTCCTGGCCGGCCGCCATCAGCAGCTTGACGCCATCCTCGCGCAGGCCCTGGAAATCGTAGGGGCTGCTGCGGGGCTTGAAGGCGCCACCGCGGAGCACATGGGCGCCCGCGGCCTTCACGGCCTTGGCCGCCTCGCGCACCTGCTTCTCGGTCTCGATGGTGCAGGGCCCGGCGATGATGCCGACATGCCCGGACCCGAACTCCGCGTCACCCACCCGCACGATGGTCCCCTGGGGGTGATGGTCGCGGCTGACCAGCTTGAAGGACTTAAGGATCGGCACCACGCGTTCGACGGCGGGGAGCTGGGAGAGCTGCTCGGCGACCTGCTGCTTCTCGCGCTCGTTGGCGCCGATGGCCCCGATGATGGTGCGCTCGACGCCGGCCGAGACGTGATGGCCGTACCCCCGGGCCTCCAGGCGCTTGATGACATCCTGGGTCTGTTTCTGGGTGGCCCCGGGGGCCATGACGATGATCACGACGACTCCTCCTGCCTTACGACGCGGCCACTGTAGGGCGTAGAGATCGCTCGCGATCTCAGGGGGCTTGTACCCCGCCCTGTATGGCACATACCCAACGGAGGGCGGGGTACAAGCCCCCGCCCTACAGCACGGCTCTCCCTACGCGAGCACTTCGCGCAGGGCCGCGATGAACTTACGGTTCTGGTCCATGGTGCCATACGACACGCGGATCATGGTGTTCAGGCCCCAGATGTCGCCGGTGCGCACCGTGATGCCTCGCCGCATCAGCCCGTCGTACACCGCGCGGCAGTCCTGCTTGACGTTCACCAGCAAGAAGTTGGCCTGGGTGGGCACATAGGACAGGCCCATGGCCTCGAACTCGCCATACCAGTACTGCTTCGACTCCCGTGCCTGTTCCTGCGTGGCGCGGACGTGGGCCGCGTCATCGAGGGCGGCGAGGGCTGCCGCCTGCCCCACGGTGCTGACATTGAAGGGCGCGAGCACGAAGCGCAGGCCCTCGATCACGCGCGGCCCGGCCGAGCAGTAGCCGACCCGCAGCCCGGCCAGCCCGTAGATCTTGCTGAAGGTGCGCATGACGACAGCGTTGCGCCCGGCGCGGACGTAGTCCAGGCAATTGGGGAAGGCGGGGTCGTCGGCATACTCATAGTACGCCTCGTCGAACAGCACGATGACATCCTCGGGCACGCGCGCCATGAAGTCATCCACCTGCTGCTGGGTGACGATGGTGCCGGTGGGGTTGCACGGGTTACCGATGATGATGATCTTGGTCCGGTCCGTGACGGCGTCGAGCATGGCGTCTAGATCGTGGTCGAAGCCCTTCGCGGGAACCTGCTTGCACACCGCGTCGCAGACATGCGCGGTCATCGGGTAGAGCGCGAAGGGGAACTCGGAGTAGATCATCTCATCCCCGGGGTTCAGGAACGCCAGCCCGAGCATGTGGATCAGTTCGTCGGAGCCGCGGCCGACCATGATGCTGTCCGCGGACACGCCCATGTGCGCGGCCAGCTTGGCCGACAGCTCGCGGCAGACCGGGTCAGGGTAGACATGGACATCGCCGGCGGCCGCGCAGATGGCCTCGACGGCCTTGGGTGACGGCCCCAGGGGGTTCTCGTTCGAGGCCAGCTTGATGACTTCGGTGAGGCCGAACTCCTCCATGACCTCCTGGGAGAACTTGCCGGGGGAGTACGGAGTGATGCGACGTACACACTGACAGACGAGGTCCTTGGACATGCGCTTCTCCAGTCAAACGCACCGTGCAGCACAGCCGCGAGGTGCGACTAAGGGGCCGAATGAGGAGGCGCCCCATTCGGCCCTGAGGTCTCTAGCCACGTTTGTAACACAAAACGGCCTGGCTTACAAGGAAAGGCCCTATTCCGACGCTGCCTGCGGCCAGCGCTCCGGCCACTTCGCCCGGAATTCGTCGCGCAGCAGCCCCATCTCCAGGATGTCCTGGTAGGCCCCGTGGCGGTAGAAGGCCTCCCGGAGCCGCCCCTCGTGCACGAAGCCGACCTTCTCGTAGCAGCGGATGCCGCGCGGGTTGAAGGCGTAGACGCACAGGGCGATGCGGTGCAGGTTCATCTGGGCGAAGCCGAAGCCGCACAGCGTGACCATGGCGTCGGTGCCGTAGCCCTGGCTCCAGTACTCCTTCTCGCCAATGGAGATACCGAGCATGGCGCAGCGGCTGACGGGGTCAATGGAGTGCAGCCCGCACGAGCCGATGAGGCGCCCCTCGAGCGTCTCGATGCCTACGAGCAGCTCCTTGGCCGGGTCACGCTCCTGCTGCACCCAGCGTTGCTCATCGGCAAGCGACCGCGGGAAACGCCGGCCGAGGGTGTGGTTGACCTCCGGATCGTTCATCCAGCGCTGCACCGCTTCGGCATCGGCCGGCTCAAGGGCGCGCAAGTTGATCTTCTCGCCGCGGATCATGGGGGACCTCCCCGATGGGGTGTGGGCAAGCATAGACTGTGCGGCGCGGCAGACAAGGCAGCGGGCGTACCACGGCGGTTACCCTCACTCCGACGCTGCCTGCGGCCAGCGCTCCGGCCACTTCACCCGGAACTCGTCGCGCAGCAGCCCCATCTCCAGCAGGTCCTGGTAGGCGCCGTGCTTGTAGTAGGCCTCGCGCAGCCGCCCCTCGTGCACGAAGCCCACCTTCTCGTAGCAGGCGATGCCCCGGGGGTTGAACGCGAATACATGCAGCCCGATGCGGTGCAGGTTCATCTGCCCGAAGCCGAACGCACACAGCGTGAGCATGGCATCGGTCCCGTAGCCCTGACCCCAGTACTCCTTCTCGCCGATCATGATGCCCAACGAGGCATTGTGGCTCACCGGGTCAATCCGGTGCAATCCGCAGGAGCCGATGAGCTGGCCCTCCGCGATCTGGATCCCGAACTGCAACTCCTTGGTGTTGTCGCGTTCGCGCTCCAGCCAGCGCTGCTCTTCCAGCAGCGACCGGGGGAAGCGCCCGCCGAGAGTGTGGACAACCTCGGCGTCATTGATCCAGCGCCACAGGGTCTCCAGATCGGTCTGCTCCAGCGGACGGAGGGTGATTCTCTCTCCGGCTACCATGCGCGGCCTCCCTTCGTGGGTTTGGGGAAGTATAGATCGGAGACGGCGCCAGACAAGGTGTTTTCACTTGACCCTGTGTCCGGTGCGTGCTATGCTAACTCTCCGTCGGGGCGTGGCGCAGTTTGGCTAGCGCGCACGGTTCGGGACCGTGAGGTCGCCGGTTCAAGTCCGGCCGCCCCGACCATCTGTCCAACACCATCACATCTGCGGGCTCGCAAGAGCTCGTTTTTTTGTGCCGGCAGGATGCCGGCGCTCCCAGGGCAGGAGGCCATACTCGCCCCGTCGAAACCTGCCGTGCGTGTCCCCGCATCCCGAGGTATTCCGCCATGTCTGAAGTAGTCAGCCTGCTGCGCGACCTGGTCGCCATCCCCAGCATCAACCCCTGCGGGGGCCCCCTCGACGACACCCATGGCGAAGCGCGGGTCGTGGACTTCGTGGCCGGTTGGCTCGCGGCCCGCCAGCTCGATTTCGAGCTGACCGAGCCCCTGCCGGGTCGGCCCAACCTCATCGCCCGGCTCGCCGGGCGCGGCGGGCCCTCGCTGGTCTTCGAGGCCCACACCGACACCGTCGAAGTCCTCAACATGCAGATCGAGCCCTTCGTGCCGGAGCTGCGCGACGGGTGCGTCTATGGCCGCGGGTCGTGCGACTGCAAGTCCTCGCTGGCGGCCATGCTGATGGCGCTGGAGCAGACGGCCCGCCAGGGCGCGCCCCCCGGCGACGTCACGCTGGTCGCCGCCTGCGATGAGGAGTTCCGCTACCGGGGCGTCAAGCACGTGGTGGACAGCGGCTTCCGGGCCGATGGCGGGGTCGTGGGCGAGCCCACGGACCTGCGCGTCATCATCGCCCACAAGGGCGCGCTGCGGGGCCAGATCATCACCCACGGCCGGGCCGCGCACAGCAGCGAGCCGGACAAAGGCGAGAGCGCGATCTTCCACATGGCCCGCGTCCTCACGGCACTCGAGCAGTACGGCCAGGAGCTGAGCCGCCGCCCGAAGCACCCGCTGTTGCAGGGCCCCACCGTCAGCGTCGGCCTCATCAGCGGGGGCAACGCCCCCAACATCGTTCCCGACCGCTGCGAGATCTCCCTCGACCGCCGGGTCCTGCCTACCGAGGAAGCCCCCGGGGTCGAGGCAGAGTTGCGCGCCTGGCTCGCCGAGCACGCGCCGGTGCCCTGGGAGCTGCAGGTGACGCTGGCGGACAACGGCATGGACGGCGCCCCCGACAGCGCCATCGCCCGGCGGGCAGCGGCGGCCGTAGACGCGGTGTTGGGCCGCCACGAGATCGCCGGAGTGCAGTACGGCACCGACGCCAGCAAGCTGGCCAAGGGCGGCACGCCGTCGGTGGTCATCGGTCCGGGCAACATCGCCCAGGCGCACACGGCGGTGGAGTGGGTCGAGGTGGGGCAGGTGCAAACAGCCGTCGAGGTGTACCGGCGGCTGATGTGCTGCCCGCAGTGACATGACACCCGCCGGGGGAGGACGCCGGGGGACAGCCGGCGAAATGGCCGGCACACACCAAGGAAGCATCCCTGCAGGCGACCGTCTCGCCCGGGGGTTCAAGGAGAGGAAGACACATGGCTGAAGAGAACCGCATTGTCGTTGAGGTCAAGGCCGGTCCGCATGACCGCAAGAACTGCTTCGTCTCGTATCTCGCCCACTGCGGGTGCGATTGCGAGGCAGGGCACATCGTCGAGGAACTGGACGCCGCGGGTAAAGCCGTCAGGCAGATCCCGGCCCAGTGCCTCAGCGACCTCTGCGGCTGCGGCGACGAAGAGTGCGACTGCTGCTGCGAAGTCGTCTGGATGATTGACGAGCTGAGGGCCGGCGAGAGCAAGCGCTACGCCATCAGCGTGGGCCAGAGCGAGGCCGCCGGCGGCGTGGAGATTGACCTGCAGGACGCCCGGCAGGCCGACTTCAAGGTCAACGGCGAGCTGTTCACCAGCTACGTCTTCCAGGAGGGCATCGCCCGCCCGTTCTGCTACCCGGTCTTCGGCCCGGAGGGCAAGATCATCGTGCGCGAGGTCAACCTCCCCCAGAAGGAAGGCATTGACCACCCGCACCACAAGGGCATCTGGATCGCTCAGGGCCACGTCAACGATGGCGAGGACAACTGGAGCGAGCTGAACGACCACGCCACCACGCAGACCCAGCAGGTGATGGTGCTGTCCGAGGGTCCGGTCTTCGGCGAACTGATGGCCTTCGGCGACTGGATCAGCGGCCGGCGCGGCGTGCACAAGAAGCTGCTCGAAGAGCACACCCGTATCCGCGTCTACAACACCCCCGGCAACGCCCGCATCATGGACTGGGAGATCACCTTCTACGCCTCCGAGGGCGGCTTCTTCTTCGGGGACACCAAGGAAGCCGGCACGCTGTCGGTGCGCCTGGCCGAGAGCATGGAGGAGCGCAACACCGGCACCATCCGCAACTCCTTCGGCGCCATCAGTGAGGCCGAGAACTGGGGTAAGCGGGCCGAATGGGTGGACTACTACGGTGAGGTCGAGGGCGTCCAGATGGGCCTGACGCTCATGGACCACCCCGGCAACCACGGCTATCCGGCCCACTGGCATGTGCGCAGCTACGGGCTGTTCACCGTCAACCAGTGGGGCCTGCACGACTTCACCGGCGACCCGTCGGTGCGCGGCGACCTGGTCGTCAAGGACGGCGACGCCCTGACCTTCAAGTTCCGCGTGTTCATCCACTCCGGCGACACCGATGCGGCCGATGTGGCGGGCCAGTACATGAACTTCATCTTCCCGCCCACGGTGACGGTGGTCGAGTAACCCCGGCAGCCGTCGCGCTCTCGCGAGCGCGACGTTGCCGCTATGAACCGTCTCTGCAGAACCCCAGGGGCCCGGTCATCCGACCGGGCCCCGCCGCCTCTGTCTGAGGAGCGCATCCCGCAGGACAGTCCCCCGGGGCCGACGAAGAACGGCTCACTGGCTGTGCCAGACGGCACCATCGGGAGGCCCCCATGCGGTGGATGCTCGGTCTGTCGTTTCTGCTCGCGCTAGTCGTTGCCGTCAGCGCTGACCCACTCGTCGTGACCGGCGTCGTCACCGGCCCGGATGGCCGGCCACTCACTGGCTGTCGCGTGTTCGCGATGGGCTCGACGACGGCAGGCAAGTACGAGACCGCCACCGCCACCACGGGCGCCGACGGCGCGTTCGACGTGACCCTCCCCAATCTGAAGCCTGGTGGCCGTTGCCAGGTCGTGGCCTGCCACGGGACTCTCCCGGTGGCCTGGGCCAATGTGCGCCCGGGCGAACCCGTCGCGCTCTGTGTGCAGGGCCCCGCCGCCGGCTGCTCGGGCCTGGTCACCGATGAAGCCGGGACGCCCATCGCCGGCGCTGCCGTCCGCCTCGGCACACTCATCCGCCGCTACGAGCTCCATTGGTCCGAGTACGGGCGCAAGCTGTGCTGTGGCGACGAGAGCCCCCTCGCCACCACCACCGACGCCCACGGACGCTTCGCGCTCGGCAACCTGCCTGATGGGGCGCAGGCGGCGCTCGTGGTGAGGGCGCCGGGCTATGCCGAGACAGCACGGCGGCAGATTCCGGCGGGGGCCAGTGACGTTCACATCTGCCTGCTCGCCCCGGCCAGCATCTCCGGCCACGTGCTCTGGCAGGGACGCCCGATCGCCGATGCGCTCGTGACCGCCGAGGGGGCCGAGGCCGTGACCACCGGGCCAGACGGCGCCTTCACCTTCCCCAACGTCGCTCCCGGCACCCGCGATCTGTCGGCCCGCGCGGACGCCCGGGGCCTCATCGGCGTCAGTGATGCCCCCGTGCGCGTCAGCCCTGGCCAAAGCGTCACGGGGGTCGTGCTCAACGTGCAGCAGGCCGCGATCATCAAGGGCCGCTGCGTCGAGGCCAAGACGAAGCGCCCCTATGCCGGCGCGCGCGTCTGGGACCGCAGCCTGACGCCCGGCGGCGTCTTCTACGACAACGCAGTCAGCGCCGCGGACGGCACGTACAGCCTCAAGGCCGTGCCGGGCGAGAGTGAGGTCGTGTGCAACACCGAATGGCGCGAACCGCCGCTGTACGGTGTCGCCAAGTCCGTACAGCAGCTCCACCTCGCCGCCGGCCAGACCGGGCAGGCCCCGGACATTCTCATTGAGGTCGAACCGACCGTGCAGGGACAAGCGCTCCTGCCCGACGGCACGCCGGCGGCAGGCATCCAGGTGGGCACGATCTCGCGCATTGACTACGGCGTGGCGCCGGCGGAGTTCTACTGCGCCCGGACCGACGCACAGGGGCATTTCGCGCTCCAGGTCATCGCGGGGAGCACCAGCCTCGGGCCGCCGTGGGGGATCGTGGTCCGCGACGCGGCACGCGACCTGGCGGCGATGCCCTTCCCGACCAGCGCCGACAAGCCGCTCACGGTCCAGTTGCAGCCCGGCGCCTGGCTGGAGACCAAGGTCGTGACCCCCGTCGGAGCACCGGTGCCCGGCTGGCCGGTCGAGCTGAAGTGCGGGACGGAGCACACCTGCGCCATCCCGGGGGCCTGCAGTGCCGCCGACGGCACGTTGCGGCTCGGGCCGCTGCCGGCCGGGGTGGCCCTGCGCGTGCGGCTCGCCGACCACCTGGCGCATCTGTGGGTGAACAAGACCACCTGGGACGAGGCTTCCTTCACCCTCAAGGCCGGCGAACATCGGCAACTCGAGCCGCTCGTCGTGGAACCACAGGGGCGCACGGTCCGCGGGTGGGTGGGCGATGCCGCCCAGCATCCGCAGGCCGGGGCGCTCGTGGTGGGGGAGAAGTGCCCCTGGCCCGTCGTCACCGACGCGCAGGGGCGCTTCGAGTTGAGCGGCCTGCCCCTGCAAGGCAAGGCCCGGGTCATCGCCATGCACCCGACGCAGCCGCTCTTCGCCGGGGTGAGCCTTGAGCCCGATGGCAGCGTCGAGCCCGGCCTGGTGCTCCTGCCGCCGGCCACCATGACCGTCCGCGTCAAGCAGCCCGACGGCACGCCGCTGAACACCGCCCAGTGCGGCGAGAGCGGGATGGAGAGCGTGCACTTGATCTCAGACGAACTCGCCTGCCGGCTGAGCGCCGCCGGCGCGAGCGGCAGCTACGGCTTCAGCACCGAGGGGGGTGTCCTGCGCCTGGAGGGCCTCGTCTCCGGGCTGTCCTACAAGATCTGGGTGATTGACCGCAATCGGAAGTTCAACAGCCAGGAGCTGGGGTTCTACGTCGAGCCCGGCCAGGACGTGGACCTGGGCGAGGTGACTTTGAGCGCCAAATGAGCGGGGGACGGGTGGTTGGCGTCCCGTCGGGGAGCAGTTGACCGGGGCCTCAGACCGGACGCGGGCCCGGCGGCTGGTTCTTCATCACGTCTTCGCTGTACTTGAGGCCCGCGCGCACGCGGGCCAGGCGGCGGAAGAAGATGACCAGGAGGGCCACCGTCTCACCGATGCACAGGGTGGGGAGATACCAGGCCGGGCGGAAGCCGAAGATCAGGGGCCACCAGAGCACGATGCAGGCGATGATGACAATCCACTCGATCAGTTCGTCGCGTTCCATGGACACTCCCGTCAGGCGCTAGCACACAGGGCGCCACCGCGCACCCTTCACTCTTCACTCTTCCGTCTTCACTCTTGCCGTTCAGACCCCGGCTTCGCCGCTGGGCTCGAGCTGCTTGATGGCCGTGATGGCCTCGTGGATGGTCAGGCGCAGGCAATCATCCAGCGGCATGTCATCCAGATCCCCCGTGTTCGTGGCGAGGGCCGGGTCTATGTCCACGATCTGCCCCCGCTCGTTCTGCTCGGGCTGCAGCGCCACCGGTGAGCCGAAGCGCCGGCGGAAGGTCTCCAGCCGTCGCGTGAGGGCCTCGGCCTCGTGCGCCAGTTCCTGCACGGGCTCGGGGTTCAGTGTCGGGCGGTTGCGGCGCACGGTATCCAGCCAGGTCGCGCGGTTGGGGGCGTCCAGATAGCCCTGGGCGATCAACGCCATCTCGACATGGCTGCGCAGGTCGCTGCAGCACGTGCCACGCTCCCAGAAGGTCATCTCCTGGCGGATAGCCTTCAGCATGCGCTCCAGCAGCTCCTCCAGCGAGAAGTGCTCGTCGGGCGGGGCGGCGGTCTCGTCATCATCCTGCTTGCCGCGCGTCCGGTTCTTGCGGCTCAGCTCGAAAGCCACCTGCAGGCTCTCATTGAGCGGGGAGGGGGGGAGAGGCTTCTCCTGGCGCAGCCGCAGCTCCCACTGCTTGTGCGGATAGGGCGGCATGAAGGTGGCGTCGCGTCGGGCATAGCGCCAGGTCAGGCAGCCCTCGTGGATGAGGTCCACCAGCATGGCGTACAGCAACTGCCGCGCGAAATCGTCCGTGTCCAGCTCGTCCTGCGTCTGGCAGGCATACGCCCGGTCGCGCGGCGCGCTGCCCATCGGCCGGCGACCGACGGGCTTGACGAAGTCATGGGCGTACAGGTAGATCAGACCGTCGGCGCGCACCGGGTCCTCGGCGGACGCTGGCGTCATCCGGGGCGGCGGCGGCTGGTCGGCCAGCTCTCCCAGGCGCTGTTTTGCCCGCCGCAGCAGGCGGAAGATCAGCACGAACAGCCAGACCCCGATGGCGGCCAGTACGATGGCGATGGCAATCTGCATGGTGTGGTCAGCCGGTCCCCGGTTCGCGATCCCCGGTCCCTGACTGATCCCTATCCTTCCGCGTAGGCGTAGGCGACATGGTTGTGAATCGACTCGAAGCTCTCGCACTCCGCCGCGAACCAGGTCACGCCGTCGAGGCCCCGCAGGGCCAGGACCGTGTCGCGCACGACGTCCTCGACGAACTTGGGGTTGGCGAAGGCGGCTTCCGTGACGTACTTCTCATCCGCGCGCTTGAGCACGGGGTAGATCTCGCAACTGCCCTGTCGCTCCAGCAGCGGGATGAGGTCCTCCAGCCAGATGAGGACCCCGGGGCGGGTGCGCAGGCGGACCGACAGCGAGGCGCGCTGGCTGTGGGCGCCCTGGTCGGAGATCTCCAGCGAGCACGGGCACACCGTCAGGATGGGCACCGTCACGCCGAGGGTGAAGGTGTAGGCGCCGTCGGCCAACTCGGCCCGGAAGCGGCACTCGTAGTCCATCTGGCACGGCTCGCCCGTGGCCGGGGCGCGCTTGTCCAGGAAGTAGCGGAACGACAGCTCCACCTGCGCCGCCGGCGCATCGAACGCCGCCGCGATCTCCCGCACCATCTGCTCCATCTGCACGGTGGAGACGGCCTTCTTGCTCCACTGCAGCAGGATCTGCAAGAAGCGGCTCATGTGCGTGCCGCGCTCGCTGTGGGGCAGTTGCACACTGGCGTCTAACTCGCCCAGCAGGTGGGCCAGCCGGCCCCCCTTCTCACGGATCATGATCGGCAAATGAAGCTGGCGGATGCCGACGCGGTCAATCTCGATCCCGCGCTGGTCGCCTTCAGAGGCAATGTCTCGCATGTCGAGGGCATTGTACACTGCCCCGCGCGGGGCGACAAGAAGGGGCCGCGACCGCGGACGCGGAACCATCCCGTACCCAGGCAGCCACTTCCACCGACGGAGACAGCCGATGGACCACTCGCTGCTGCATTCCCAGTTCCAGGGGGAGATCCTGAGCGCCGCGCTCGTGGCCGAGCCCGAGGAGCGGCGGACCGACGACCTGGACCTGACGCGCATGGCCGGCCAGGCCCTCAACTACCTGAGGGGCAACCCCGACCCGGCGCGCGACTACGAGTGCAAGTTCGAGCTAGGGCCGCTGGGCATTCCGGCCCATGCCCCCCAGAGCGTGCCGCCCAACGAGTACGGCTACGACCCCATCTCCCTGGGCGACACCGACTGCCGCATGATGCTGCAGTACGGGCGGATGCGCGCCATGGCCGGCGAGGACACGCCCTGCGCCGTGGAGTTGGGTGTGCGACAGCGGGTGCTCGGCTACCTGGGCGACGATGGCCAGGCCTGGATCAACCCCGCCGCCTGGACCGGGTCCCCGGTCGAGGGCTACTGGGTCAGCAAGTGGGCCGGCGGCAAGATCATGACGCTGCTGGCCCATGACTTCGCCGCCACCGGCGACGCCGTCGCCAAACAGCGCGCGCGGAAGCTCTTCGAGGGCCTCAAGGGCCTCGCCCTCTGGGACGGCCCCCGGGCCTTCTATCCCGGCGGCGGTGTGCCGGTCAGGGACGGCCAGGTCCTGCTCCAGGGCTGGGCCGAGCACCACAGCAAGAACTACCCCGCCGTTGTCGAGCCGTGCCTGGAGTATGCCGAGCTGTGCGGAGACAACGAGGCCCTGGACTTCGCCATCGCCATGACCGAGGGCTTCCTGGCTGACAGCCAGCCCGGTCAGGACGAACTGCGGATTGACCCGGAGACAGGCGCTTTCCAGGGACATGTCCACCTGCACACCCATGCCCTCATCGGCGTGGCCCGGCTGGGCCTCCTGACCGGCGAGCAGCGCTATCTGGACTGGGCCCAGAAGGCCTATGAGTTCGTGCGCCGCCACGGCACCGACTACGGCTGGTACCCCGAGCACATCCCGCAGTCCCAGCACGGCGCCGAGACGTGCGTGGTGGGGGACATGGTGGGGATCGGGGTGTGGCTGGCCCAGCGCCACCCGCACGTCTTTGACCATGTGGCGCGCACGATCTACAACTACCTGAGGCGGACGCAGTTCTGCCTCACCGGCGAGTTCGTCGCCCTGTTCGAGCGCGTGCATGCCGAGCGGCCGGGCGGGGCGCTCCAGCAGGCGCTCGCCGAGCTGCGGAAGCTGGAGGGCGGGTTCGTGTCAGCTCCGGCCCCCGACGACTGGGTCAAGCGCGACGCCACGCTGGGCGCCACGGGACGCGCTCACAACGGGATAGACATGATGGGCTGCTGCCCGCCTGAGGGGATGCGGGGACTGTGGGAGGCGTGGCGGTGGACCGTGCAGGAGCTGCCGGGTTGCGTTCGCGTCAACCTGCCCTTCCACCGCGACCACCCGGCGGCCATCGTCACGGCCGGCGCTCCGGAGCAGGGCTGGCTGGTGGTGAAGCTGCGACGTGATGCCGATGTGCAGGTGCGGACACCGGCCTGGGCCGACCGCGCCGGGGTGACGGTGCTGCGCAACGGGCAGCCGGCGCCGGTGCAGTGGGCCGGCCCCGACGACGCCTACGTGGCGTGTCCCGGCATGGCGCGCGGGGAGACGCTGCAAGTGCACTGGCCCGTGGCGGCCTTCGTGCAGCGCCAGACGCTGCTCAGTGTGCCGGGGGGCGAGGTGGACTTGACGGTCCAGTGGGAGGGCAACGAGGTTGAGGCGGTAGACCCGTGCGGCAAGTACCTGCCGCTGTTCGAGCACAGATAGGGAAGAGGCATGACGATGGCTTTGCGACTGGCAAACTACCTACTGGCCGAACGGCCGGATCTCCCGCCCCGCGTTGGGGCACTGGCCGGGGAGGGCCTGATTGACGTGGCCGAGGCCTGCGAAGAGATGGACGCGGAGTGTGGCTGCACCGGCTCGGTGCTGGCCCTGCTGTGCTGCCCGGACTGCCTGGCGATGGTCCGGGAGGCGCTGGCGGGCGCGGAGCCGCACATCGCCCTGGACGCGGTGAAGCTCCTGGCCCCCGTGCCGCGGCCGGGGAAGCTGTTCTGCCTGGCCGGCAACTATGAGGAGCACATCCGTGAAGGTGGCCGGCAGGAGGTCCACGGGTCCGACCGGGCCACCCCCCGGGTGTTCATGAAGCCGGTCCCGAACACCGTGTGTGGCCAGGGCGACCCCATCCCCGTCGCCAGGACCACGCAGTTCCTGGACTACGAGGGCGAGTTGGCGGTCATCATCGGCAAGGGGGGCAAGTATATCCCGGCCGCCGAGGCGCTGGACTACGTGTGCGGCGCCACCTGCCTCAATGACGTCTCCGAGCGACGGCTGCACGTCTGGGACCGCCCGGAGGACCGCCCCTGGGATCGCTTCTTCGACTGGCTCAACGGCAAGTGGTATGACAACTTCGCGCCGATGGGCCCCTGCGCCGTGCCCCTCCCTGATCTGGGTGATGTGCAGGACCTGCGGCTGGTGACCCGCGTCAACGGCGAGACCGTGCAGAACACGAGCACGGCCCAGATGATCTTCACCGTGGCCCAGCAGATCGAGTACATCTCCCACATGCTAACCCTCGAGCCGGGCGATGTCATCGCCACCGGCACGCCGGCGGGAGTGGGCATCGCGCGAGGAGTTCCTCTGCAAGCCGGCGACGTGGTGGAGGTGGAGGTTGAGGGCATCGGTGTGCTGCGTAACCCCGTGGCGCCGGAGCCCTGAGCGCAGGAACCACCTTGGCCCCCTCGGGTGTTTGCCCGGTATAGGTGCTTCGAGACTGGACCTACAGGGTGAGAACGACATGTCGCGGCGTCTCATCGGCCTGATTGTGCTGCTGCCAATGCTGGTCGCGCTGGGCGGCTGTGTCAGCCGGACCTCCGCTCCCTCGACGGATGTCGTCCTGATGCTGCGGGCCACGCCCTCCCAGATGAAGGTGTGGGAGGAAGCCACCAAGAGCTTCACGGAAGCGACCAAGATCGGCGTCACCATCCAGAACGAGCCCTACGACAGCTACTTCACCAAGCTGCAGACGATGATCGCGGGGGGCAAGCCGCCCGATGTCGTCTTCATGGAGTCCACCCGCTTCCCCGAGTTCGTCAGCAAGGGCGCACTCGAGAACCTCGACACGTACCTCAAGGCGCAGCAGGACATCAAGCCCGACGACTTCTTCCCGGCGGCCTGGCAGGCGTACCAGTACCAGGGCGACACCTACGGTCTGCCCAACGATCTGGCCGTCCTGGCGATTGCCTACAACGTGGACCAGTTCGAGGTGGCCGCGGCGCCCGCACCCAAGCCCGACTGGACGTGGGCCAACTACCTGAAGCTGGCCCATGGGATGACGGTGGACCGGGACGACGATGGCCGCGTGGATGTCTGGGGGACGACCATCTGCCCGTGGTGGCAAGTGTATGTCTGGCAGAATGGGGGAGAGCTGGTGGACGACGTGCAGGCGCCGCGGCGCTCGACGTTGAGCACTCCGGCCGCCCAGCAGGCGCTGCAGTTCCTGGCCGACCTACACGCCAAGGAGAAGGTAGCCCCGAGCATGTCGCTGACCCGCGGGATGGGCCGCGTCGAGGCCTTTGCCGCCGGTCAGGTGGCCATGATCTACTGCGGCCGCTGGGACACGGTACAGATGAACAAGATCGAGGGGCGCTGGGAGACTGCGCCGCTGCCGCGCGGGAAGGTCGCCGCCAACCTCGGCCTGGGCTCGTGCTTCAGCATCGTCAAGGGCGCCCCCCATGCGCAGAACGCCTGGAAGCTCGTCTCCTTCCTGGCCGGCAACGATGGCCAGAAGCAACTGCTGGCTGGCGGCTTCTCCACCCCCGCGCGTGAGGTCCTCGTGCACTCCGAGTACTTCACCGGCGGCCTGCTGAACAGCGGCCCCGGTGCCTTCGCCCAGGGGCTCAAGGTCATGCGCCCCGTGCCCTTCACCACGCGCTACACCGAGATCAGCAACATCTGGGAGCAGGAACTCGACCTGCTATGGTCGGGCCAGGCCACAGTCCAGCAGGTGACGCAGCGGATAGACGAGCGAGTGGACAAGGTCCTGGCTGAGGCGCAGCCGGCAACCGCCTGGCTGCTACCGCTATCCCCCTCCCTGTGAGACGCGCAGCGTCTCCGGAGGGGGCCGGGGGGTAGGCCGCCGTACTCCCCCTCCCTTCAGGGAGGGGGTTGGGGGGTAGGCCGCCGTTCAGCCTTCCGCAACGATCTGCAGGAAGAACCGCTGTACGCGCCGGTCGTCCGTCAGCTCCGGGTGGAACGCCGTCCCCAGCAACTTCCCCTGCCGTACCGCCACGATGCGGTCGTTGAAGACCGACAGCACTTCCACGCCCTCGCCGGCTGACTCCACGTACGGGGCGCGGATGAACACCGCGCGCGTCTCTCCGCCCTCGAGGCCCCGGAACGGCAGGTCGGTCTCGAAGCTGTCTACCTGGCGCCCGAAAGCGTTGCGCCTCACGCGGCAGTTGAGCAGCCCCAGTCGCTGCTGCTCGGGGTAGTCGGCGATGTCTTTGGCCATGTAGATCAGGCCGGCGCAGGTGCCCCAGAGGCCCATGCCGCGGGCATGGGCGGCGATGATGGCCTGATCCACCCCGAACCGCTCGCACAGCTTGCCGATGGTGGTGGATTCGCCCCCGGGAATGATGAGACCGTCAAGGGTGGCGATCTCTGCGGCCTTCTTGACGGGGAAGGCCTCGGCGCCCTCGACTTCGTTCATGGCGGCAATGTGTTCCGCGAAGTCGCCCTGAATGGCGAGTACTCCAATACGCTTGCTCATACTGACAACTCAACTCTCTACAGACAGGGCCTCGGTCCCGTCAGGCATGGCGCTGGCGCTCAACCCGGGCCACGACTTGTGCCCGGCCGGCGCACGATGTGCTACAATAGCTCAGCCAGGCCCATCGTGCAAGGCATGACTGCCCATCTGCCGGGGCCGGAAGTCTGCCCGGACGCCTGCGTGGCGCCCGGGGGAGAGGGTAGGGCCGTGACCGGCGCCGACGACAGGCAGAGCGCACCGTCCGCGACGTCTCCGACCGCCTGGCACGCCCGCCGCCTGCCGGCGCTCAGTCCCCGGGTCAGGCGCGACCTGGCAGCCCTCGGCTTCTTCACCGTCGCCACCCTCGTCCTGCTCTACCGCATGGTGCTGAACCTCGACGTCTTCGCACCTGATCCCGGCGATCCCCTCCTCAATGGCTGGATCATGGCCTGGGACGTGCATGCCCTGACCGGCGGGCTGAGGCACTTCTTCGACACCAACATCTTCTTCCCGTATCCCCTGACGCTGGCCTACTCCGAGACGCTACTGGGCGACCTGCCCCTCGCCGGCCCCCTCATCGCCCTCACCGGCAATCCCCTGCTGGCGTGCAATGCCGTGGTGCTGGCCAGCTTCATTCTGGGTGGCTGGTGCATGTACTTCGCGGTCAGTCGGATGACCGGGAGCGGCTGGGCCGGACTGATCGCCGGGACGGTGTACGCATTCCAGCTCGAGCGCTTCGCCGCGCTCACGCACGTGCAACTGCTGACGACGCAGTGGCTGCCCCTGATCGTCTACTTCGCTGACCGCCTGCTGCGCGAGGGGCGCTGGCGGGACTGGCTGGGGCTGGCAATGTTCTTCAGCCTGCAGTTCCTGTGTGGGATGAACGTCGGGCTGTTCGCGGCGTTGCTGCTCGCTCTGCTGGTGGCCGGTTACCTGGTAGCGGGGCTGGCTCGGCTGTCGCCGCGTCTGCTCCTCCAGGGCGGGGCCTTCCTGGCCGTGACGCTGGCCGTGAACCTGCCGCTGGCGGCCCCGTACTTCACCCTGGCGCGACAGATGCAGATGCAGCGGTCGGTGGCCGACCTGCCGTTGTTCAGCGCCGCCCCGCTGAACTACCTCACCCCCGACCCGGCCCACTGGCTCTACGGCAGCGTGGGCCGGACGCTCGCCTGGGGCGAGATGCGCGGCGGCGAACACTTCCTCTTCCTGGGCCTCATCGCCTGGGGGCTGGCGCTACTGGCCCTGCTGGGACGCGCGGAGAGCGGTGCACAGCGGCGGCGGGTGTGGGTGTTCGCCGGGGTGACGGCCGTGCTGATCGTCCTGTCGTGGGGGCCGAAGCTGGGCAGTGTGTCGCTGCCGTATACCCTCGTCTTCGACTACCTGCCGGGCTTCCGCAGCATCCGGGCACCGGCGCGGCTCGTCACGATGGTGGCGCTGCTGGTCGCCTTCCTGGGCGGCGTCGGGGCGCACCGCCTGCTCGGCCGAGTCGGGTCGTGGCGTCGCTACGTGGCCCCGCTCCTGTGCCTGCTCGCCATGGTCGAGGCCGGCTTCATGAACTGGCCCGGCGTGATCGTCCCTCCGCCCAACCAGGGTCCCGCCGTGTACCAGTGGCTGGGGCAGCAGCCGGACCGCCCCGTCGTCCTTGAACTCCCGATCCCGAGCCACTCGGCACTCCAGGCCTTCACGCAATGCGCCCGGCAGTACTACTCCACCGGGCACTGGCAGCGCACCGTCAACGGCTACAGCGGCTTCCTGACCAGGGCCTACGGCGCGATTGCCGCCGCGTCGCAGCGCTTCCCGGATGAGGCGACGCTGCGGTGGCTGCAGGGGCTGCGGGTGGACCTGGTGATCCTACACCGGGGAGACTACGAGGCGGGGCAGTGGGAGGCGCTGCAGGCGGCTCTGCCCGCCTGGGCCGATCGCCTGCAGCCGCTGCAGGACTTCGACGATGCGCGCGTGCTGCGGGTCGCCCTGCCGCCGTGGAATGCAGGCGTGGCGCGGCCGGAGTTCGGGGGGAAGCTGCGGCTCCTGGGCTATGCGCCGCCCTCGCCGGGCCGGAAGCCGGCGACGCTGGAGCTCTTCTGGCAGGCCCGCACGGCGCCGGGCGACTACGACGTGGTGCTGCAGCCGGCAGATGACTCGGCGCTGACCGTCGCCCTGTCGGCTGACGGCGGTGCGCCGGCGCAGTGGCACATCGGCGAAGTGGAGATACAGGACGTGCCGTTGCCGCCGACCGGCCAGGAGTGGCGAACGGTGGCCCTGACCGTACGGGACAGGGCCACCGGGATAGCGCTACCCATTACGGCCGAGGGGCAGGCTCTGGAGACTGTGCAACTTGAGGGGGTAGGCCGCTAGCCGCGCTTGCCGACCCGGGCCAGCCACGCGCCGACCACGGCTCCGACGAACATCGCCAGCGGCAAGAGGCTCTGGGGGAGCAGGTGCTCCCGCACTTGCGGAGCCGCCTCCTGCCCGTGCGCCAGCCCCATCTGATGGCCGGCGATCGCCACATCCACCGCCACGAAGACGCCGAACCCGACCAGCGCGCCGAAGATCGCCGCGAGCACCATACGGAAGGCGCGGGTCCACGACACCCCACGTACCCTCACGGCTCACCACCCTCCCCCTGCTGCCCACGCCTCACTACAGGGACGCAATGAACTCCTCGACGGTCATGTCGGCCCGCTTCACCAGAGCGGACAGCAGCCCGGGCTTCAGCAGATCGTGGTCGGGTACCGACAGGTGCTGGCCCGTCTGCGGGTGGCGCAGTATGAAGTGGCTGCCCTGCGTCCTGACGTGCCGGTAGCCCGCCCTCTCGAACACTGCCCGCGCCTTCCGCCCCGAGATGCGCGGCAGCCTGGGCATCAGCTCGCGACCTCCACCGGGACGCTGGCCAGGAAGGTCGTGCCCGCCGGCAGGGGGTCGCCGTGAGCGACCATCGAGAGCAGGCATCCCTGAGCCGCCTCGCGGATGTTGCTCAGCGCCTCCTCGACGGTATCACCCTCACTCAGACACCCGGGGATGTCCAGGCACTCGGCGACATAGCCCCCGGCCTCTGCGTCAAGACGGATGATCACAGACAGGTTCAGGTACTGTGCTGACATCATCACCACCCTCGGTTCGCCAGGCGCTCCTCTTCCGGCATGGTGCGGACGTCGAGGCCGGGCATGGCGCCCTTGAGGCCACGGCAGGCCTTCGCAACTTCCATCGGGTCCTGGTAGTACGTGCAGGCATGGACGATGGCCTGCGCGCGCTCGGCCGGGTCCTCGCTCTTGAAGATGCCGCTGCCCACGAAGATGGCCTCGGCGCCCAGCTGCATCATCAGCGCCGCGTCGGCGGGCGTGGCGATGCCGCCGGCCGAGAAGTTCGGCACCGGCAGCTTGCCCGTCTCGGCGATCTGCTTGACCAGCTCGAACGGAGCCGCCAGGTTCTTGCTCTCGGTCATCAGCTCATCATCGCGCAACTGCGTGAGGTGCTTCATCTCCGTCATCACGGTGCGCATGTGGCGGGTGGCCTCGACGATGTTGCCGCTGCCGGCCTCGCCCTTGGTGCGGATCATCGCCGCGCCCTCGCCGATGCGACGGAGCGCTTCGGCCAGGCACGTGCAGCCGCACACGAACGGGACCTTGAAGTCGTGCTTCCAGATGTGGAAGCTCTCGTCGGCGGGTGTCAGCACTTCGCTCTCGTCAATGAAGTCCACGCCGATGGCCTCGAGCACCTGGGCCTCGGCGAAATGACCGATGCGGGCCTTAGCCATGACGGGGATCGTCACGACCTCCATGATCTTCTCGATCACCGACAGGTCGGCCATGCGGGCTACGCCGCCCTCCTTGCGGATGTCAGCGGGCACCCGCTCGAGCGCCATGACCGACACCGCGCCGGCGTCTTCGGCAATCTTGGCCTGCTCCGGCGTGGTCACGTCCATGATCACGCCGCCCCGCAGCATCTCGGCCAGGCCAACCTTGTTTCGCCAAGTGGATACGTCAGTCACCATCATCGCCTCCTGGGCTGTAGACACAACACAACGCGGCAGTGTGTGGCTGCCGTCGTGAGATTCAACTCCTGATACGGACACCCATCTTACTGCAAACCGCACCCAGTGGCAAGGGGCGCTGGGCGGCTTCCGACACGGCCTTGGGGCGCATCTCCGGCCAACGTGGCCACGCGCAGATTTCGCTTGCTACACTCTGATTAGAGTGCTATAAGAGTCCTCGATGAGTGCCAGGGGAGTCTGCCGCTGCGGCCCGCCCGTCCGCAGTTACCCCCTGGCACTCACAACGACTACACGCCTCTGGCTCGAACGGAGACAGGACCATGCTTGGCAGGACGTCGCGGACGCACGGTTTCACGTTGATCGAATTGCTGGTCGTCATCGCCATCATCGCCATCCTCGCCGCGATCCTCTTCCCGGTGTTCGCCAAAGCCCGCGAGAAGGCCCGGCAGGCAAGCTGTCTGTCCAATGTGCGGCAGCTCGGCCTCGCCTACATGCAGTACCTGCAGGACTATGACGAGGTCTTCCCGCCGCATGTGACCGAGCGCACCGCCCCGTCCGGAACTCCGGACACGGCAGCGGCGCGCGCGCCGTACAGCTACCGGACGAAACTGGAGCCCTACATCAAGAACACGCAAGTCTTCAAGTGCCCTTCCGCCGCCGCCTGGCCTGCGCCCGCGGCCGGCAAGTGGTATACCACCGACTACGGCAACAACCACAACGAGGCCAATCTTCCCGCCGCGACCCAGCAGGCCTGGTACATCGCCAACCCGGACTTCGGGTTCAACGAGACGACCTCCATCGGCAGCATCACCAACCCGTCGCGGTTCATCATCCTGGGGGATGCCGCGCGAGCCAGCGGGGTCGCCTCGCGCGGCGGCATGTACCCGCAGCCGTGGGCCTTCGATGACTCGGCACTGCCGGACGCGCAGCAGCAGGCGCGCATGATCGCCCGGCACAACGGCGGGGCGAACGTGACCTACGCCGACGGCCACAGCAAGTGGACGCGGGTCGAGGACACCTGGCACAGCTACAGCAGCAATGACTGGCGGCGCAACCCCTCGTAAGCCTGTCACCGGGGGTGGACAACGCAGGAACTGCCGGGGCCGGAGGGGAACCCCGGCAGTATCCCTTTGTGTTGGCAACCACGAGGAGACCGCGCCCTGCCGTGAGTCTGCACTTCATGCGTTTGATGGACCGCTACCTGGGGATCCTGGCCTGCTGGCTGCTGACCGGGCATCGCCACACGCTGGGGCGCCTGCTTGGCCGGCGACAGGTGCAGCCCCCGCGGGCCATCCTGCTCATCAAGCTGTGGGGCCTGGGGAGCGTGCTGCTGACCGGACCGGTCCAGCGGGCCCTCAAGCAAGCCTATCCCCAGGCGAAGCTGATCTTCCTGACCTTCGCGCAGAACCGTTGGGCCGCCGAGGCCCTGGGCCTGGCGGATGAGGTGTGGACGATCGGCACGCGCGGGGTGCTGGGGGCGCTGAGCGACCTGTCCACGATCCTGCGGCGCTGCCGCCGCGAGCATGTGGACCTGGCGCTGGACCTCGAGTTCTTCTCCCGTCTGCCGGCCGTGCTCACGTACCTGTCGGGTGCGCCGCGCCGCCTGGGCTACTGGGCCCGCGGCAAGTCCTGCGGCGACCTGTTCACCGACCGCTGCACGTACAACCCCTACCGCCATGTGACTGAGATCTTCGGCGCCCTGTCCGAGCTGGCCGGCGCTCCCTGCGACGCGGCCACACCGGTCGCGCCGCGAGTGGAGGCGGCCGACCTGGCCTCCGTGCGCGCCAAGCTTCGCGAAGCCGGCCTGGCCGATGACACTGCCTTCGTCGTCCTGTCCCCCAACGTCAGCGACTTCGGCGCCGAGCTGCGGCGCTGGCCCCAGGAGCGGTGGGCGGAGTTGGCCGACCGGCTCCGGAGCGAGGCGGGCCTGCCCTGTGTCATGGTCGGCGCCCCGAGCGATGTGGCCTATGTGGACGGCATCGCGGCGCTCTGCGCGCCCGCGACCGGCGTCCACTCACTGGCCGGCCAGACGAGCATGGGCGAGCTGGCGGCAGTGCTGAGCCTGGCCGGCGCGCTGGCGGCTTGCGACTCGGGTCCCGTCGCCCTCGCGGCGTGTCTGGACACGCCCACGGTGGCGCTCTTCAGCACCGAGACCCCGGTCCTGTACGGGCCACGCGGGCCTCACCACCGCGTCATCTATAAGGGCCTGTACTGCAGCCCCTGTCTGAGTGTGTTCAACGACAAGGTCGTGGACTTCACCTGTGACAACCGCTGCGTGCAGGACATCACGGTGAGCGAGGTGCTGGCGGCGGTACGGGAGATCGTGCGCACCCCGGCCGCACCTGAACCGGCGGAGAGACACTAAGCCATGGAGCAGCCGACAGCCTCGGCCGATCAGACGCCCCCGGCGGCCCGGTGGCAGCCCCTGCGCGACCGCGTCGTGTGGGCTATTCTGGCCGTCTATCTGGCCCTCGCGGTGACGTACAGCTTCACCATGGCTCTGGGGCACGCGCCGGACGAAAGCTCGCGCCACTTCCCGTATGTCAAGTTCCTGGCCACCCAGTGGCGTCTGCCCGTGGGCGATGAGGGCGCCGAGGGGGGCGCGCTGGACATCCACCCGCCGCTGTACTATGCCCTCCTGACGCCGGTGTATCTGCTGTTCCGGCCGTATGGCGACATGGCGGCGCTGCGCGCCCTGCGGCTGACCTCACCGCCGCTGATCCTGCTGACGCTGCTGCTATGGCTGCCGGTGCTGTACCGCGCGTGCGGGAGGCGGCGCGGTCCCACGCTGTTCGCCTTCGCGCTGACCGCGTGGTGGCCGCACCTGTTTGTGCCGGCAGGGGCGCTGAACAATGATGTCGGGCTGCTGGTCATGTCGGCGCTGCTGGTGTATCTCATCGTCGTGCGCGACTGGGAGCGGCGGGATGTGGGTTCGGCGGCGCTGTGGGGCGCGGTCGTCGGGCTTGCGACACTGATGAAGACCTCGGCCCTGCCGCCGGGGGTGCTCGTCCTGGCGGCCGCGCTGGTGATGCAGCACGGGAAGCGCTGGTACGCCGACGGGCGCTTGTGGGGGCGGCTGGCCGCCGGGGTGGGCGTGGCGCTGCTGGTGTGTGGCTGGTGGCTGGGGCGCAACTACATGCTCTATGGTGAGTTCAGCCCGGTGCCGGTGCCGGAGTTCGCGCGCCCGATTCCCGAAGGCGTGAGCAAGCTCGAAGCCGTAGCGGTGGGCCTGGTCGGGCGGCTGCTACTGCGTGCAGTCAACGGCCTGTGGACGAGCGTGTGGGCGCAGGTGGGGTGGTTCCCACCGGCCGCTGCGCCCTTCGTCTACCGGGGACTGCTGCTCGTGACGCTGTTGGCCCTGGCCGGTTGGGTTCGAGCCCTCGCCTGCCGCCGGAGGGCCGTCGTCGCGGCGGAGGACCACCCGGCCCTGATCTTGCCGCTGCTCGGCTTTGGTCTGCTGCTGGCGGCGGCGTTGTACATCGCCACCTTCGTACACCTGGGGGTCTTCCAGGGAGGGCGCTACCTGCTGCCGTTCCTGCCGGGGCTGACGGCGTTCCTGACACTGGGCCTGCAGAGCCTCATCCCACCCCGGCCGCGCCTGCCCCTGGCGCTCACCTTCCTGGCGCTGTTCCTGGCGCTCAGCCCCCTGGCCTGGTACCGGCTGATCACATACTGGAATCCCTTCGTCCTGGGGCATCTGCAGTGACGCCGCGCCCGCGCGTGCCCCTGCGCCGGACGCGCTTCCGAGGATACCGATGAAGCGACTCGGGTTGGTCTGCGCAGCGGCCCTGGTGGGCCTCGTGGAGTTGGCCCTGCTGCTAGCGCGCCTCATCGTGCCGGAGATTCAGCGCCGCGTGCTGGCGCCGAGTGCCTGGCTGGTCCTGCCCCTGCTGGGTCTTGTGCTGCTAGGGTACGCGCTGATGCAGATGTGGCGGCGGCCGGGGCCGACGCGCCAGGTCGGCGCCTATCTGCTCGTGGCTGTCATTGGGCTGACCTTGCTGGCTGGCGGCCTGACGGTCACCCATGAGTGGGGCTTCGGCTATCTGCCCGCCCTCGTCCTGAACCCGGCCAGCAACAGCTACTATCAGACGGCCCGCGAAGCCGGCAGCCTGTCCGATCTCCTGCGCGACTACGATGCCAAGATGACCGGCTTCTCCTCCCATGCCCAGACGCAGGGCGCCGGGCCAGTTGTGTGCTTCGGGCTGCTGAGCCGCCTGCTCGATGCCCTGCCGACGACGCAGCCGGTGGCCGAGACGCTGCTGGCGCTGCGGCCCGGCGTCACGGGGGACTTCCTCGCCAAACAGTACTCGCGGTTCTGGAGCTACGACATCTCCGCGCAGCAGGTGGCTTCGGCGCTGGGGTGTGGCTGGACGATGGTGTTGCTGGCGGCACTGGCGCTCATTCCGCTCTACGCGCTGGGCTATGGACTCGGGGGTGGAAAGCTGGCCGTCGCCGCCGTCGGGGCCTATGCCGTGCTGCCCAGCCTGACGCTGTACTCGGGGGCGATGGACCAGGCCTACCCGCTGGTGGTCGCGGGGACCATGCTGGGGTTCGTGCGGGGCTACCGGGCCTGCGCAGCGGGCCGCCAGCGCGCCGCCGTGGGCTGGGCGCTCCTGGCAGGCCTGCTGCTGGCCCTGGGGCTGTTCCTGTCGCTGGGCATGGGGGTCGTGGGCGCGGGCTTTGTCATCATCATCGGGCTGGTGGTGCTGCTCCAGCGCGACGCGAGCGAGCGCGTGCCTCTGCTGCGGCGGCTCGGGCCGGTGTTGCTCGCCGGGCTGGCCCCCGTGCTGGTCGTCTTCGCCGGGCTCAAGCTCGTGGCCGGCTATGACATGCTCAGCGTCATGCGGGTGTCGGACGCCTACCGCATGTACGGCTACAACCACCTATGGGGGCGGCCGTACATGCCGTTCCTGTGGCGCAACCTCATCGAGGCGGCGGCGTTTGTCGGGCCGTTGCTGGCGGCGGGGGCATGGGGGACATGGCTGGCCTGGCGCGACCGGGCAAGCCACGCGCTGCTGGCCGCGGTGATCATCGCCCTGCCGGTCATGCTGATCGTGCTGGATGTCAGCGGCAAGATCCGCGGCGAAACCAGCCGCATGTGGCTCCTGCTGGCGCCGTGGTTTGCGCTGACGTGTGGGGTGGCCGGCACCGAGGAGGGGGCCGGCTCACGGGTCGCCTGGGTGGCCCTGATGGCCGCGGCGTACACCGTGATCGTGCGGCACTGCGTCCATGTGTGGGGGTTCTAGCGTCATGTCCGCCTGAGGTGCCCGATCATCCAGTAGGGCAGGCGGCTCGCCCGCCCGCGCGGGCGGGCCGCCCGCGCTACTGCAGTGCCGCAAGGGATGTGCCGGACACGACACTAGGCCGGCGGTTCGTCGCCTCGCGCCGTGTCGTTCCCGTTGCGTAGCCCCTGGATCAGCCGCGTGGTGGAGCGATTGTCCACCAGTTGCGCCAGCACGACCTCCCCCCCGTGAGCCTCGACCTCATCGGCCTCGATCAGCCGCCGTCCGGCGTAGTCGGCGCCCTTGACGTGATAGCGCGGCTTGACGGCCTTGATCGTCTCGCGCGGGTCGTCCTCATCGAAGATGATGACGAAGTCCACCGGCGGCAGGGCGGCGAGCACCTCGGCTCGCTCATCCTGGCTGACGATAGGCCGATCGGGCCCCTTGAAGCGCTTCACCGAGGCGTCCGAGTTCAGGCCCACGACGAGGGTGTCGCCGAGGCTGCGGGCGAAGTTGAGCAGGCTCATGTGGCCCACGTGCAGCAGATCGAAGCACCCGTTGGTGAACACGACCCGCGCGGTGGGCCTCAGGGTATCGCGGAACGCCGCGAAGGCTTCACGACTGACGATCAGACCCATGGGTGTGGCTCCTGACGAAGCGTCGTCTCACTCAGCATAGCGCCCGGCGGTGGCCGACGGTTCCCGGGGCGGCGCCGGCACGCCCTCAGTGGAGCGCGGCGTACCAGGCGTGGAGGTGGGAGGCCATCCAGATGGTCACCGCGGCCAGCAACACCAGCAGCAGCCAGAACAGCACGTCCCTCACCCACCGCCGACCCGCCAGCCACGTCACCCGCTCGCCCAGGCCCACGAGCAGGAGGCAGAGCCAGGGCGCGGCGTTCAGGGCATAGCGCCCCCCCACGATGAGCGCAATGTCCCAGAGGAGCGCTTGTCGGGCGATGATCGCCCACAGCAGCAAGGGCGCCGTTGCGGCCAGGCCCAGGCACAGCGGCCCCACCTGCCAGGCGGGGCGCTGCTCATCAGGAAGGCGCGCCACGCGCAGTCGCGTCACAGTCATGACAGTCGCGAACAGGACAGCCAGCCCGCCGATGAGCCACCCGACCCAGATCTTCTGCATGAAGCCGACGCTCTGCCACGTCCACTCCGGGACGATGGCGGTCACCGGCACCAGCCACACGACCGGCGCCAGCTCCCGGACGGCCCGCAGCGGATCCAGCAGCAGCAGGTTCCGCAGGTCCTGCTCCAACTCGCGGGGGGTGTTGGACTGGATCAGGAACACCCCGTACGTGAGGGTGTTGTGGACCAGCAGCCACGCCCCGCCGGCCGCGAAGGCGGCCAGCAGAACCGCGGGAGCGCGGTAACGCCAGGCCCCCTGCGCCCGGACGTACACCGCCCACAGGACCAGGGGCAGCACGTACCACACGGTCATCTTGACGACGCCCCCCACCCCGATCACGGCCCCCAGCCACAGGCAGCGCTGCCAGGTGACCGGCCGCTGCCCGGTCAGGATGGGCGCCAGGAGTAGGAAGGCCCACGCGCTGAAGATGTAGGCCAGGTTCTCGTTGTTGACCACGGCTGCGGTCAGAGCAAACTGTGGAATGAAGGCCAGGAGCGCCAGGGCGAGGAAGACCACTCGCGGCCGTTGGGACACGAAGCACCGCAGCGACAGATAGACCAGGACCAGTGTGACACCGGCCATGAGCGCACTGGTCGCGCGCAGCACACGCTGGGCCCGGAGGTACTGACTGCTCAGCAGCGCCGCCCGCGTCGGGCCCACCGGGAGCGACAAGGGGCGGACGTGGGGGTCCAGCGCCAGATAGGCCGGGGCGAGGAGCAGGTAGTACAGTGGCCCATGCTGCGCCAGATGGATGTCATCCAGCGTGGGGACGCGGTGCTCCTTGGCCACGATGTACAGATACTCCATGTGGTACGGCTCATCCGGGCCATAGTCCGGAGTGACGCACGCCTGACCGAGGTAGAGGTACAGAGCCAGCGCAGGCACGAGCACCGCGAGCAGTGGCCAGTGCTCCCGGAGACAGCCGCCCGGCGTCTTCGGCTGCGGTGACAGGTCCTCTGGGACGCCGCATGTCGCGCTCATCGCCTGGCATGTCCTCCTGTGGTTGCGGCACGCGCCCGCAGGGCTGAGGGGCATTTCCCCATCGGCGGCTACTGGCCCTGCCTCGGGCCGGGCGCAGGCAGCTTCGCTGGCGGAACCCGTCCTTCGGCCGCCGGTGTTATCGCTTTGTGTTAGGTTCACTGCCCACGATGAGCTGCCCTGAGCATACTGACCCGACCAACGGGGCCACCGCCTCGGCGCGGCGCACGGCGCTGCTGCTGATCGGCCTGGGGCTGGCGCTGAGCCTCGGCGTGATCGTGCTCCTGGCGCTCAGGCTGCTGCCGACCGGAGTGCCGGGTGAGTGGGAATGGCCCTGGCGCGACGCGAGCCTCAGCGGCTCCGGACGCGCCTGGTCGGTCGTGCCGATGTACGCCCTGCTGCTGGTGGTGCTGCTGTGGCTGCTGCGGCGCCCGACGGTGTCACGCCGCGCCGCGGCGGGCTTCGTGGCGCTGTGCTGCCTCGCGGCGGCCGGCTCTATCGTCGTGCTGGAGACCGATGAGCCGGTGTGGCCGTTGCACCTGGCCACCACGACTGCCAGTCTCCCCGCCACCGGCTACTTCAGCTTCGCCACCGCCACGCCCGATGTCCACAGCATCTTCGCCGCCCTGTCGGGGGAGAGCGGCCAGTTGTCCATGCCCCCCCGCGTGCAGACCCACCCGCCTGGTCCGGTGCTGTTCTACTACGTGGGGCTGCGCGTGCTGGAGCAGGTGCCGGAGCTGACGCTGGCCGTCGAGAGCTGGGCGGCCCGAGCCTACGCACTCACCCCCGCCCGCTTCCAGGCGCTCAGCCGCTGGACCGCCATGCCGAGCGTACAGGCGTACCACTTCGCCCCGGCCGTCATACTCGGGCTGGCCTGCACGCTGCTCGGAGCGCTGCTACCCCTGCCGGTGTACCTCGCGCTCGCGCCGCTACAGGGTCGCCGGGCCGGGCTGATGGGCGCCCTGGCCGCGGCGGCTGTCCCCTCGGCGGTCGTCTTCATCCCCGGCATTGACGGTGCGGCCGCCGTATTGGCGATGGTTCCGGTGGCGCTATGGCTGCGGGGGCTGGGGGGGCGTGGGTACGGCTGGTTCGTGGGCGCGGGCGTGGCGATGGCCGCGGCCCTGCTTTGGTCCTTCGGGCTGCTGGCTGTGGCAGTGGCGATGGCGGCCAGCGCGATCCCATCCCTGCGCGACCCCGCCTCACGCCGCCGCATCGTCACCGGCGCTGTGGTCGCCGCTGCGGTCGTGGGCGTCATCCTCGTGCTGTTGCTGGGTGGCGGCTACAACGTCCTGGGGAACATCAGGGTGGCGGTGGCGTGGCAGTCGGCGGACATCGCCCACAGCAAGCGCAGCTACTTCGCCTGGCTGACAGGCAACCTCTATGACGTGATGCTGTTCATGGGCCCGGCGCTGCTGCTCACGGCCTGTGCGGCGTTGCCGCTCGCGCGCCAACTGTCGCTGCGTGCGCGCTGCTATCTCGTCGGGGCGTTCGTCAGTCTGGGCCTGGTGTGGCTGTCCGGCTCGACGCTGGGCGAGGTGGGGAGGATCTGGCTCTTTCTGATGGCGCTGCTGCTGCCCGGCGCGGGGATGGCGTTGTCCGAGTTGGGTGAGCGCACCTCGCGGCCGCTGCTGGTGGTGCTAGTGCTGGCGCAGGCCGTGCTCATCGCGCTGCTGCACGACCGGCTGGCGCTCGTGCAGGCGTGACGTCCCCCGTCCC
>JAJFUB010000160.1 GCA_021372615.1 bacterium
GTGACCGCTCCCACAACGGTTCCTGTCTCATGTGCGTTCGGCGTGGGAGCGGTCACCGACCGCGACCTGCCCGTTCCTAACCCACTTCCCACACCACCAGCCCGCGAAAGTCGAAGCTGAAGTCAATGACCTGGCCGCCGGACTGTTGCAGCGCCCTGCGGACGGCGCCCTCGCGATCCGGCTGGGACAGGAACAGCATGCAGCCGCCGCCGCCCGCCCCGCACACTTTGCCGGCCATGGCCCCGGCCCCGAGGGCAACTTCGCGCAGCTCCTGCAGCTTCGGCGTGACGACCCCCTCGGCCAGTTGCCGCCGGGCGTGCCACTCCTCGTCCATCAGCTCGCCGAACCACTGCAGATCGGCCGCCAGCAGCGCCCGCTGCATGTCCTGCGCTACGCGCTTGACGGTGCGCATGGCGCCGCCCACCACCGGGTCGCCGCTCTCGTAGGCCGCGATCATCTTCTGGTTGGTGCTGCCTGACAGGCGCGACTGGCCCGAGTAGCACAGCACCAGGTGCTTCTCCAGGTCGCAGACGACGGCGGGCGACAGTTCCAGCGGCTCAATGGCCACCTGGTCCTCGCCGGTGAACTCCATGTAGTTGAAGCCGCCGACCGCGGCCGCGTACTGGTCCTGCTTGCCGCCGACGATGCCGAGGTCTTTCTCCAGGTTGCAGGCCAGTTCCGCCAGCTCGAAGCGGCTCAGGCGCGACCGGCGGCGGGCGGGGTCGCTGGCCCGCATGTGGTCCAGCAGCCCCAGCAGGGCCACGCCGATCGAGGCCGAGGAGCCCGTGCCGGAGCCCGGCGGGGCGTCCGAGCGGACGCTGATGTCCAGGCCCGAGGGCAAGTCCAGCGCGCGGACGGCGGCCTTCAGCAGGTCGAGGTTGCCGTCGAACTCCAGTTCCTTGATGGTGGCAGCCTCGACGTACTGCTCCAAGTCCTGCGAGTGGATCTTCACGCCGTTGACGCCGCCCTGATGCAGGGTACAATACGCATGGCGGTCAATGGCGGCGCTCAGGACAGCGCCCCCTTCGCGGCTGCTGAAGGCATATAGGTCAGTCGTCCCCCCCGCGAAGTCCACGCGGGTAGGCGTGCGGCTGCGGATCGGCATAGACAGCCCTCGTTTCTGCCGGGCTTGTTCCACGGCACAGAGGCTGTGACCTGCCCGAGATGAAGGGTTCCCGGCGGCGCAGGGGGAAGATGAGACGCTGTCTCGCCGTCTCTGGGCGTCGTGGCCAAGGCGCAGTCAGTCGGGGTCGGTGACCCCTCGTACACCATCGCCGCGATCGGGCGAGGCCGCCCGAACACCCAGGCCTGCAGAAAGAACCGGGCCTGCACGAGCGGTCACCGACCGCGAACTCTCAACTCTCAACTCCATGCCTACCATACATGTCCTCCCCGAGAACCTGGCCAACCGCATCGCCGCCGGCGAGGTGGTCGAACGCCCGGCGAGTGTCGTCAAGGAACTCGTCGAGAACGCCATTGACGCCGGGGCCAGCCGCATTGAGGTAGAGCTGCGCGAGGGCGGGAGGCGGCTCATCCGGGTCGTGGATGACGGCTGCGGCATGGCCGCTGAAGACCTCCTGATGGCCGTGCAGCGCTTCGCGACCAGCAAGATCGCTGAAGCCGACGACCTCGACCGCATCCTGACGATGGGCTTCCGCGGGGAAGCGCTCCCCAGCATTGGCGCCGTGGCGCAGTTGCGCCTGACCAGTCGCCCGCATGATGCCTCCGAGGGGGCGACGCTGACCGTCGAGGGGGGAAGGGTGGATGGGCCGAGCGCGGCCGGCTGCCCGCCCGGGACGACCATCGAGGTCAGCAACATCTTCTACAATACGCCCGCGCGCCTGAAGTTCCTCGCCACCACCGCCACCGAGCGCGGGCACTGCCTGGAGTGGGTGCAGCATCTGGCGCTGGCGCGGCCGGACATCGCCTTCAAGGTCGTGCACGACGGCCAGACGCTGTTCACCAGCGCCGGCCACGGCGACTTGTTGTCGGTCCTGGCGGGCATCTACGGCAGCGGGGCGGCCCGGGAGTTCCTGCCGGTCGAGGCGAAGACTGAGAGCCTGCGCCTGCGGGGGTACATCTCCGGCCCGAAGCTCACCCGCGCCACCCGCACCCACCAGTTCTTCTTCGTCAACCACCGCTTCGTGCGCAGCCGCCAGCTCAGCCACGCCCTCGGCGAGGCCTACGGCTTGCTCCTGCCGGGCGGCAAGAACCCCCTGTGCGCCGTCCACTTCCAGCTTGCGCCCGAGGAAGTGGACCCCAATGTGCACCCCACGAAGATCGAGATACGGTTCCGCAACCAGGCACGGGTGCACCAGGCCTTTGGCGCGGCGTGCGCTGAGGCCCTGGCCGCGGCGGGATTCCGGTCCCTCACCCCCGGGGTCGGTGTCGTTTCCCCTCCCTTCAGGGAGGGGGCAGGGGGTGGGACGCCGTTCGCGGCCGATCTCGAACAGCGGCAGCGTCTCCGCGCCCAGCGCCTGCGCGTGAACCCCTTCGCCGATGCCATAGACCAGCGAGACGACGGCCTGGAGGTCTTCACTCCGCCCGAGCCCGAGGAGAGCAAGCCGCCGGGCACACAGCAGCGCCTGATGGACGAGCCGCCGCCGCTGCTGCAGCCCGAGGTGCTCGGGCAGATGGGTAACAAGTACCTCGTGGCGCGGCTGGGGCGGGACTTGCTGCTGGTGGATCAGCACCGCGCGGCGGAGCGCGTATTGCTGCATGCCCTGGAGCAGGCGGAGGGGCCCGTGGCGCGGCAACTGTTGGCGGTGCCGCTGACGCTGGAGTTGTCGGCCCAGGAAGCGGCGGCGGTGGAGACGCACGCGGAGGAGTTGCTGGCCCTCGGGTTCGAGCTGGAGCCCTTCGGCCCCAGTGCGGTGCTGCTACGGTCGGTGCCGGCGGCGCTGACGGGCCAGCCGTACGAGGTGGCCGTGCGAGACCTGATCGAGGACCTGGCCAACTGGCAGACCCCGGCCTCCGTCGAGAAGCGCCGCCAGCAACTGCTGGCCATGGTCGCCTGCCACACGGCGATCAAGAAGGGCACGAGCCTGTCGCCCGACGAGATGCGCAACCTCGTGCGCGACCTGCTGCAGACCAACGCCCCGGCCGTCTGCCCCCATGGCGACCCGATCATCATCTCGATGACGGGCGAGCAACTCGACCGGCGGTTCCGTCGGTAGAGGCTACTCGCATTCCCACGGGAAGCGACCCCTGACCTGCCCCCGACTACTGCGGAATGCCGTGGAAGCGCAAGCTGGAGGTGTAGCCGCGCAGGGCGGCCGACCGGCCGACCCACTTGGCGTGGCCATCGAGGAAGACGACGTTGGAGCCATCGTTGTGGCGCGGCGCGGCCACGAGGGCGTTACCGGACGACGTGGCATCGAAGAGCGCGGTCGTCTCGGAGGGGTACGGTATCGAGGCGAGGGTGGCGACGTCGGCCATCGTCGGCGCCCCACCGGCCCAGGTAGGGACGCGGTAGGCGAACACGGCCGGTGTGAAGGCGTAGCTGGGCGGGCCGAGGGGCTGGCCGAGGTTCGGGGCGTAGCTGTAGCGCCCAAGCCCGTAGGTCGTGTAGTTGATGGAGCCGCTGCCGTCGGAGGGACACAGGCGCAGTTGGGTGTTCTTGACGTACGGGGCGAGCAGCTCGAAGACTGTGACCAATGTGCCGGGGCTGCCCTCGCCGATGGCCGGGGGGAGCGTCTCGTCATAGTCCTGGACGTACATCTGGACGGCCGAGCCCCACTGCTTGAGGTTGCTCAGGCACGACGACTGCCGCGCCTTCTCTCGGGCTTTGGCGAAGACAGGGAAGAGGATGGCGGCCAGGATCGCGATGATCGCGATGACCACGAGCAGCTCAATGAGTGTGAAGCCACGGGGGCGCATGTTGGGCATGATGACAGTCCCCTGCCCGCTGTCCATCCTTCCCCTCCTGGATACCCCTACGTCCTGTCCCCGCCGTTCGTAGTCTACCCACACCAGTCGCACACGAACCGGTACAGCACCTCCACCGCCTTCGCCACGTCCGCCACCTTGATCTGCTCCGTATTGCTGTGCGCGACCGCGAGGTTGCCCGGGCCGATCCAGCACGTCGGGATGCGGAGTTGGTTGTTGTACATCCACGCATCCGCCGACGCCGTCATGGCCGACACCTTCGTCTCCACCCCGGACGCCTCCAGCGCCGCGCTCAGGGCTCCCACCAGCGCATGGTCCGGCGCGATGACGCTGGCATCGTGGCGGTAGGTGAAGTCAACCTCGAAGTGCTCGGCCAGCCATGCATCGCCGCAGTCGCGGATGGCGTCCCGCAGCTCCTGCATGACCTGCTCCTTGGTCCGGTCGGGCAGGATGCCCAGCACACCGCGGAAGACGCACTTCTGTGGGGCCTGGGCGGGCCAGTCGCCGGCCTCGAGCTGGCCGATGGTCAGCGGCGCCGGGTTCTCGAACTGGTCGAACAGCGGGTATTTCCCGCGGCTCTCGGCGATGCAGCGGTCGTGGTACGCGGTGAAGACCTCGATGGCCCGGATGGCCTTCAGCAGCGCGCTCACGGTCCCGCCGGGCTTGCCTGAGTGGCCGGACTGCCCGTACACGGTCGCCTCGAACCACACCGCGCCACGGATCTGCGGGTAGAGCGTGAAGTCCGAGGGCTCGAAGACGAGCGCCGCGTCGGCCGTGTCGCCGGTCTTGCGCACCATCGTCACGGTCCCGTTGCCCCCGACCTCCTCCTCGATCACGAGGTGGCCGATGACGTTCCCCTTCAGACCGGGTTTGAGGTCGTGCAGGGCCTTCATCAGGAAGTACATCGTCGCGATCTGCCCCTTGGCGTCGCACGCCCCGCGCCCGAACAGCACGCCATCGCGCAGTTGCGGCTCGAAGGGCTGTTCCTGCATCGAGGAGGGCGGGACGACGTCCATGTGGGTGTTCATCAAGAGCGACTTTCCACCGCCGGCCCCCCGCATCGCCACGCGGACATTGGGCCGGTCGGTGTAGTCGAGGCCCTTGACGGGGCAGGAGTAGTCCGGGTCGTCCCGCAGGCTGTTGTCATTGGGTACGAAATCGCACTCATCACAGAACCCCTGTATATGCGCGTGCAGGTACTCCGCCACGGGCTTCTCATGGCCGACCGTGGAGGGGAAGGCGATGAGGTCGGAGAGGACCTGCGTGATCTCGGGGATGAGGGACTGGGTGTAGGTCGTGATGTCGGACATGCAATCGTGCCTTTCTGGATGAACGTCCCGGCGGCCCCTGCGGGGTGCGCCTACCAACGACGGGCGAGAGGGGAGAGGGGCGCCGCGCCCCGTGGGCTGCCGCCCACGGCTACGTACGGTGGCCCGCTTCGCGGGCAAACGGCCAGAGGCCACACTATGTTACTGCCAACCCCGGACGTGCCTTGCCGGCAGTCGTTGTCGTCCGGCGCCGAAGGCGCCCGCGTTTGTAGCCGGCGGCGGAAGCCGCCGGAACGAGGCCACGCCATATCCCCCGGCGCCCTGAAGGGGCCGCCGGACTCGGGAGCCGCTCCTCCTGCCGCCACGGCGCGGGCTGGAAAGCCCGCGCTCCTACGGCGCCAGTACCAGCCAATCCATGTTCAGCAACCCGCCCAGGCACATCATCTGCAGCGTGTGCGTGCCGGCCTTCAGGTCCAGCGTCTCGGGCGTCTGGAAGACCCGCCATTCCTCCGGCGTCGCGCCGAAGCCCTTCGTCGTGTCGAAGCGGAAGGTGCGGAACTCGCTGCCGAGGGGCTTGTCGTCCAGCGTGATGAGCCGGGTGGCCTGCGGCTCGTGGGTCGCGGCCTTGTAGTATAGCCGATAGCGCCCGTCTTGGGGGACCTTGATCTGCCACTGTACCCACTGGCCCGGCGCGGTCCAGTTGCCCAGACCCATGCCGCCGGACAGGAAGGGGCGGTTGGTGTAGCGACTGAGGCTGCCGTTCCCGGCCTGCGCGTAGTCCTCCGCCTCCAGCTTGATCGCCCCCGGCAGCTTCTCCACGTCGCCCTCAGCCGCGACCGTCACGACCGGCTGGTCGCTCCGCAACAGCTTCTCATATGACAGGCTGATCGGCCCCGCCTTGTCACTGCGGATGTCGAGGGCATTGGTGTCACCCAGCCAGGCCATCCGCCCCGGCTGCGGCGACTGGTTGTTCACGAGCACCTGCGCTCCCTCGGGCGCCTGAACCTGCGCCAGGCGCACCGGCTGGCCGGGACCTGAGAAGCTGCCCCAGGTGAGCGCCCCGCCCGTCCACTTGTGCATGGCCTGCAGGCTCTGGGGCAGGGCCTGGCCGTCGAGCGTCACCTTCACCGGCGGCGCGGCCGCCTGCTCGGCCTCCGGGTTGACGCGCAGCACGTGCTCGCCGGCAGGCAGCGTCAGGGCGAGCTTCTCCTGGGCCCAGCGGTACTTGCCGCCCGCGAGGGGCTTGCCATCCAGCGTGACCTGCTTGACGGCCTCCCGCACGCGTAGCTCCACCGGCGTATCCGTCGGCGCTTGGAAGAAGACATTGGCGACCTGCGCGGTGGCGTTGTCCTTGCCGCGCAGCTCCAGTGTCGCCGTGATCGGCTTGTCGGCTCCGAGCAACTGGAACTCGCCCTGGGCGTCCTTGAGATTGAAGTAGCGGCCGTCAATGACGCTGGCGACGGCGCCCGTCGTCCATGGGCCGACGACCGAGGCGTTGAATCCGCCCTTCCCCAGCCAGGCGGTCATGACGCCCCCCGGCGTCGGGGTCGTGCCCCACGCCACGAGCAGCAGGTCGTTCTCGAACTGCGCCTTGACCTCCAGGTCCGCCTCCGGCTCGCTGAGCGGCGCCGGGCGGATGAAGGTGATGAAGCGTATCTGCTTCGCCTTCTCCGTCGTGGTCGCCGTCGTGTGCCACTCGTTGGCCAGCTTGCGCACCGAGGGCGGGGTGAACTGGTCGGTCTGCTCGAGCTTCAGGCCCTGCGGGACGAGGAACTTCACCAGGCAGCGGGCGTTGCCGCGGGTGACGACGACCTCCTGCTTGTCGGGCCGCAGTTGCATCTGCTGCTCGGCGTGCAGGCACCAGGTGAAGGTGCTCTCCGTGGGGGCCTCCAGGTCGTCAATGATGAGGAAGCCGCTCGGGCGCAGGTACAGAATGTGGCGCTGGAACTTCGTCAGCTTCCCCTTGTAGGCCACGGTAGCGTCGCCGAGGGCGTAGTCCACCGCCGGGCTAGTGAAGTGACGCAGAACCTGCCCCTTGGCGGTCATGTCGAAGATCGGCTGGCCCTCGCCATTGACCAGAATGTCGTTGTGGGCCTTCGTCTGCCGCGTGTAGCCCACGTCGTGGTCGCTGCCATACCAGTCGTAGTAGCCGCTGTCTATCAGCAGCGGCTCGCCATAGGCGTAGAGCACGAAGCTGTTCTGATCGGCATGGGAGTGGTTGTACGAGCCATAGGGCGAGCTCTTGAACATCAGCATGACATCGTTGGGGTCCGACAGGTCCGAGTGCATCGCCACCCAGCCGATGTCAGGGAAGAACCAGCCCTGCGGCACATCGGCTGGCGGCTTGACTGGCACCGTGTCGTCATGCCAGAAGTAGCTGTAGAGCCCGAAGTCGAGCGTATAGGGCAAGCTCCTGGCATACCACTGGAAGTACGGGCTGCGGTACTCGGTGGCGTAGCGCGCCAGGTTGCTCTGGTCGGTGCTGTCGGGAGGGCCATGGTTGCCGTCGCCGAAGTGGTGGCGGTCACACCACGGCGGGTGCATGGTCAGCTTGTACCAGCCGTTGTTGCGGCAATAGGCCTTGTCATACATGTTCAGGCCCGTGGCGCTCTTGAGCGCATCGAAGAACACCCAGGCGAAGTGCTGGCTCCACTTCCAGTAGCCCACCCCCTGGCTCCAGCCGCCCTCCTCGCCGCCCCACGGGGGGAAAACCGCCGGGTAGGTGGCGGCCACGAACTTGAACCAGCCGTCGGCCTCCGCGGTCTCGTGGGCCAGGGCGATGGCGATGATCCCCAGATAGCCATACGCTGTGATGCCGTGGGAGTCATAGGGGTATTGAACGATGGAGCGGGCGTCGGTGAAGTCCTTGTACAGCGTCCGCGCCCGCACGAGGATCGCCTCGCGGATGGTCTGGCGCTGCTCCGGTGTCATCACGCCATAACACCAGTCATAGGCCGTGGCGGTCATCCAGGCGATGTCGCGGAAGACCTGGTCCTGGTTCTTGTATGACGTGACCCCCAGCTGGTCCCAGGTCGCCATCTCCATCATCTGGGCGATGGCCTTGTCGGCGTACTTGCGGTCGCCGCTGAGCAGATAGCCGAAGGCGAGGTCCTGCAGGCGGGCGTTGATGCTCCCGACGTAGCTCCGCAGTTTGTTGCCGGCCTGGATGTCATCGTCGGTCAGGGGCTTGCCACTCGTCCGGGCGCCCATGAGCCAGTCGCTCGGCGGCTCCTTCTCGACGGGCTTGTCCAGCCAGTTCTGCAGCCGCCCCTGGAAGCGGGCCCACCAGTCCTTCTTGGGGCCCTGCAGGGCCGCCCGGAAGGCCGCGAGCGTCGCCGCCGTGGCGAAGACCCGCGGGTGGCCCTGGGGGATGCGGGCCAGCAGTTCCTCAGGCGGCGGCACCGGGAACGGGGTGGCCGCCGCCGTCACCGCAAAAGGGCGCGCGGCGCTCCATTCCGAAGCCGCCCCGGCCCCGTCCACGTAGCGCATCCGCCAGTACCACGTCCCGTTCGCCAGCGTGGCGCGATGGCTGTAGACATTGTACGGCGTCTGGGCTATGGCCGTCTGCCCGGCGGGGAACTGCGGGGCGCGACTGAGCGCGAACTCATACCTCTTGGCGCCCGGCTGCGGGGGCCAACTGAAGTCCGGCGGGTTCTGCAGCACCACGCGCCCCTCGGCAGGCCGCCACGGCATCATCAGCGCATCATCCGCCTGCGTCTGCTTCGGTGTGTACTCCTTGAGCATCTCCAGGCTCACGTCGTCATACCACAGGGGCCCCTCGCCCTTCTGGTACAGGATGACCTCCAGCCGCACCTGAGGGGCCTGCAGAGCCGCTTCGGTGGCCGGGGCGTCGAAGGTGAGTTCGGTCCAGTCGGCCTTCGGCGTCTCGATTGCGAAATCGCGCTGGCCGTAGGTGTCCATCTCGACCACGACGCCGGGCACCGGCCGGTAGCGCAGGATCCCGGCGGCCTTGCCGGAGCCCTTGTACCACACATGGACGCGCACGGCCTTCGGCGTGGCGATGGGCGTGCTGACCTGCAGGATGGCCGCCCGGTCCGCCGCGCCCGGCTGGCCGAGCATCTTCATCGAGGCCTGGCCGGTGTGGGCCACGGTCGCGTCGCGGGATAGCTCGAAGCCTTGCCCGTGGATGGCCTTGCTCCAGCCGTCAGGTTGCCCATCGCTGTCGGCATCCGTCTCGAAGGAGGCGTTGACAAGCTGCCCGGGAGGTGCGGTTGGCGCGGCGGCCGGAGCCGCCGGGGGCGGTGGCGGCACCGGGCCCTTCGGGAAGGAGCCGGCCTTGAACCAGGCGTCATCGGCCCAGGCCGTGCCGGGCTTGCCCTGGGCCGTCTGGACGACGATGACGAGCAGCGCTCCGGTGGCCTCCGCAGGCTTCGTCCCCACGCACGAGATCTCCGTCCAGTCCTGCTTGCCCGTCAGGAGGGGCGACGGGTTCTCGTTGCGGACGGTGTCGTTGCCCGTGCGCCACTGGATGTAGACATGGGCGCTGCTGCCGGCAGGCAGGTCGGTCTTGAGCCAGCAGCCGAAGGTGAACTGGCCGGCGCCCGCCACCGGCACAAGCTGGCTGACGGTGCAGCGACTGGCAGGCGCGCAGTCCACCCACAGCGCGCCCTCGCCGGCATGCTTGACGCCCGTATCCACGGACGTCTGGGCCGTGCCGTTGGATACATAGCGGGACCAGCCGTCGGGCAGGCCGTCCTTGTTGGCGTCCACTTCGAGCCCGGCGTTGGTGAGCGCCAGGGGCTGCTGGGCGAACGCGAGGCTCAGCGCGAAGAGAGGAACGAGGATCGGGGTGATGCGTTGCATGGTCTGGGTCCTTTCACGGCGGCCCCTGCGGGGCGCAGAGGCGATATGGCGCCCTGTTCCCGTGGGCTGCCGCCCACGGCTACATACGTTGGCCCCCTGCGGGGGCAGACGGCACGGCCCCCCTGTGTCTGCGGGAGGAGACGACCAAGCGTCAACTGCCCCTCGCCTGTCGTTGGCCGTTCGGCCCGAAGGGCCCGACGTGCGTAGCCGTGGGCGGCAGCCCACGGTCGTCGGCGCCCACCCACTGGCGGCGCCCTGCAGGGGCCGCCGTGCTCCCATCCCGCCTCATCGTCCCCTCGTCAGCCACTCCACCACCTCGTTCGGCTCCGCCAGCCACACCTCGTCTCCGCCCACCCGTCGTACGGTCTCAAAGCGCTGCTCCAGCTCCTCCAGCGTGCAGTCCTTGGCCTCGTGCGCGGGCTTGCCCGGGAGGGGGCAGTGGCAGTAGTCAATGACCCAGCCACCCAGGTCACGCGCCTGGTGGAGCCGCTTGTACGGGTCGAAGGCCGAGAAGAACGGGCCGGGATAGCGCGTATGGATCGGCACACGGCCCAGGGCCATCAGGTCCGTCTCCGACGTGTTCACCATGTCGGTGATCGTCATGATGGCACGGTAGCCTGCCGCCGCTGCCACCTGCAGCGCCGCCGGATAGCTGTCGTTGTTCCCCGGCACGCAGAACATCGTCACCGGCCGCCCGAGCGCCTGCTCCAGCGTGGCTCGCGCCTGCGCGACCTCGACGTCGGCGTTGTCCGGGCCGATGGCGGCGTGGGTCATGCCGTGGCAGGAGACCCCCCACCCCTCGGCGCACAGGCCGTCAAGCTCAGCCCGCGAGAGGATCATCCAGCCGTCGAAGCTGCTGCCCGGCACGTCGCGGGGCACGCCGACCTGGCCGGCCACCAGCGCCACATGGCCGGGGACGCCATACTGCCGGTGCAGCGGCACGGCGTGCTCCAGCAGCCTCTGGACGCCCTCGTCGTAGGTGATGGAGTAGACCCAGCGCCTGCCGTTTGGCCATGCCATCGGGGGTCACCGCCGGTCGGAGTTCGGGGCGATTTCTTTCCAGCGCCCGGCATTCCCTCTTCAGAAGGAATCGGCGCCGGCCGGGACCAATTATCCACCTTCTGCGTCAACTACAGAACAGCGCCCCGGCCTAACGGGCGCCGTGATCCATAGGAGGGATCATCATGATCCGCACTGGTCTTGTTGGTTTGGGTTTCATGGGACAGCAGCACTTCGCCATTCATCAGGCCATGGAGGAGCTGCAGCTCGTGGCCATCTGTGACAAGGAGCCCCAGCGCCGGGCGACACAAGTGGAGGCCGTAGGTGGCAACATCGGCGAGGCCCAGACGCTCGATCTGACCGCCCAGGCGCGCTATGCCACCCTCGACGAGCTGCTGGCCCCCGACGGCCTGGACTGCGTGGACATCTGCACCCCGACGTACTTGCACGCGGACATGACCGTCAAGGCCCTCGAGGCCGGCAAGCACGTCATCTGCGAGAAGCCGATGGCCCTGAGCGCCGCCGACTGCCAGCGGATGATTGACGCCGCCCACGCCAACGGCAAGCTCCTGTTCATCGCCCAGTGCATCCGCTTCTGGCCGGCGTACGAGAAGCTGACGGAGATGGTGCAGGGCGGGGCCTTGGGGCGCCTGACCTCGGCCAAGTTCACGCGGCTGTCGCCGACGCCGACTTGGTCGCAGGACAACTGGCTGATGGACAACTCGCTCTCCGGCGGCGCCATCACCGACCTGCACATCCACGATGTGGACTTCATCATCTCGCTGCTCGGCCGGCCGGACAGCCTCTCGGCCCAGGCGGCCAACCGGGGCAGCAGCGGCGAGCCGGTGGACCACGCCCTCACTCAGTACTTCTACGACGGCTGCATCTGTGTGGCCGAGGGCGGCTGGGGCTTCCCGTCCACCTTCCCGTTCGAGATGGCCTTCCAGGTTCTGGGCGAGAGAGGCTGCCTGGACTTCTCAACCGCTAAGAGCCCCATGCTGACCTTCTACCCGGCCGCAGGCGAGCCGGTCCACCCGGAAGTCTCCGACGAGACCGGCTACCAGCGGGAATTCGCCTACTTCGTCCAGTGCCTGCAGGCGAACCAGCAGCCCGAGCGCGTGCGGCCCGAGTCCGCGATGGAGTCGGTACGCGTGATCGAGGCGGAGCGGCAGTCGGCGCAGACGGGCCAGCGCGTGGCGCTGTAGAGTGCGCGGGCTTCCCAGCCCGCGTCTTGCCGGTCGTACGAGCACGGAACGGACCACAACCACACAGGGAGGCCTCACATGCAGAACGAAGTCCTGTACCGGCCGTCGTACTCGCTGCTGCGTCTGGTGATGGAGCCCGGGGAAGCTGTACTCGCCGAGTCGGGCGCCATGGTCTCCATGACCCCCAACATCCAGGTTCAGACCCAGGCCCGCGGCGGGATCCTGGGCGGGCTCAAGCGGGCGGTCCTCGGTGGCGAGAGCTTCTTCATCAACACCTTCACCTGCGCCGGCAGCCAGGGGGAGCTGACGCTGGCCCCGAGCCTGCCGGGCGATCTGATCCACGTGCCCATGGCCGGGGGAACCATGATGGTGCAGTCGGGGTCCTTCATAGCGAGTTCCCCGACGGTCAACACCGACACCTCGTGGGCCGGCGCCAAGGGCTTCTTCTCCAAGGAAGGCCTGTTCCTGCTCAAGTGCGAGGGCCAGGGCGACCTGTTCATCTCCAGCTACGGCGCCATCCACATGGTGGAGCTGCCGGCGGGCGCGGGGTACGTGGTAGACACCGGCCACGTCGTGGCCTTCGAGAGCACGATGACCTACAACGTGCGCGGCGTGGGCGGCCTGAAGCAGACGCTGTTCTCGGGTGAAGGGCTCGTCTCCGAGTTCGTCGGCCCGGGGCGGCTCTACATGCAGAGCCGCAGCTTCGAGGCCTTCCTGGGCGTACTCATCCCGAAGCTGCCGAAGCAGTCGAGCGGGTAACGGCAGAGGCGAACGGCGGGAATCGGGAATCGGGAATCGGGAATCGGGTCTTGTGCCGACAAGGGGGTTAGCATGGAGCCGCGATCCATTGCAGATCACAAGGATCTGGATGCCTGGAAGGTCGCGCGGAGCCTGGTCAGCGACGTGTACGTCGCCACTCGCGCCCTGCCTGAAGATGAGCGCTTCGGCCTGACCAGTCAGATGCGCCGGGCTGCGGTCTCCATTCCCTGCAACATCGCCGAGGGGTACGGGCGGGGTGCCAAGCAGGAATACATCCGCTTCCTGCGCATCGCCCGGGGGTCCGCTGCGGAACTGGAAACGCAGATCATGCTCTGCGAGGACCTGGGCTATCGTTTGGACTGCCTGGCCCTCCATGACAGCCTGGCCAGGTGTCGCCAACTCCTGAATGGCCTGCTGCGCTCCCTGCAGTAGACGGCACCAGGCGCACAAGGCCCGGCGGGGCCGAATCCCGAATCCCGAATCCCGCCGTTCGTCGGCATCACTACCTGACAGGGGAGTCCACCCCATGGGCTTTGGGCGAGGACCGGGCGGCCACGGACACGGCCGCGGGCATGGCGGCGGCCCCCACGGCAAGCGCCACCCCGGTGACAAGAGCGAGAACGACCCGCCGCCGCTGAAGATCACCGACCGGCGGATGCTGGCGTGGTTCGGCAAGATCATCGGCCCACGCTGGCCCATCGTGGCTGTTGCCGTGCTGGCCATGGTGATCGGGGCGGTCCTGGACACCCCGGTCCAGGCCTACCTGCTGCGCTACCTCATAGACAAGGGCTTCCTGCTGCGTTGGCCCGCGGCGATCGTCTGGTCCATGGGGATGATCGGCCTGATGTTCCTGGGCACGAACGCCATGAACGCCATCCGCATGAACCTGATGCACGTGCTGGGCCAGCGTCTGCTGTATGAGACGCGCGTGGACACGTACCGGCACCTGACCGAGCTGTCCCTCAGCTACTTCCACCGCAACAAGACCGGCGACATCATGTCGCGGCTGTCCAACGACGTGAACTCCGTCGAGGACATGGTCGTGCACGGTACGGACGAGGTCATCAGCGATGGCCTCCGGGTGCTGCTGAGCGTCGGGACCATGTTCGCGATGAACTGGCACCTGGCGCTGCTGTCCCTGATCCCGCTGCCGGTGTTCCTGGGGGCCATGTACGTCTTCTCGAGGTTCGTGCGCCCGATCTATGGCAAGATCCGGGAAGAGCTGGGAGAGATCAACGCCCAGCTCGAGGAGCGCATCGCGGGGATCCTGGTCATCAAGGCCTTCGCGCGCGAGAGGTACGAGTTCGACAACTTCGAGGGCGCCAGCCGCCAGTACTATGAGGCGAATGTCCGCGCCATCCGCATGTGGGCCAACTTCTTCCCGGCGCTGAGCTTCATCACGTCTGTCGGGATGCTGCTGGTCATGTGGCGCGGGGGCCTGATGCTGAGCGCCGGCGAAAAGGCCGCCACCACCGGCACCATCATGTCCTTCGTGAATCTGCTGCAGGGCTTCTACTGGCGCTTTGGCGGCCTGGTGCGCGTCTACGACCTGTACAACCGCGCCCTGGCGGCCCTGGCGCGCATCTTCCAGGTGCTGGAGGAGAAGCCGGAAGTCGAGGACAAGCCCGACGCCGCCGAACTGCAGGAAGTCCGGGGGCAGGTGGACCTGGAAGGTGTGACCTTCCGCTACCAGACCGGCGACATCGTGCTCAAGGATGTCAACGTCAGCGCCAAGCCGGGAGAGACGATCGCCCTGGTAGGGCGCAGCGGCGCCGGCAAAACCAGCCTCGTCAACCTCATCCCGCGCTTCTACGACCCCCTCGAAGGCATTGTCCGCGTGGACGGGGTAGACGTGCGCGAGGTCACCCAGGGGTCACTGCGCTCGCACATGGCCATGGTGCTGCAGGAGACCTTCCTGTTCAACGGCAGCGTCAGCGAGAACGTGCGCTACGGGCGGCTTGACGCGACCGACGAGGAGGTCCAGGCGGCCTGCGTGGCGGCCCATGCCGATGAGTTCATCCAGGACCTGCCCGAGAAGTACGACACCGAGATCGGCGAGCGCGGCGTGAAGCTGTCGGGCGGGCAGAAGCAGCGCCTGGCCATCGCCCGCGCCCTGCTGGCCGACCCCCGCATTCTCATTCTCGACGAGGCCACCTCGCTGGTGGACACCGAGGCCGAGCAGATCATCCAGAAGGCGCTGGAGAACCTGATGCGGCAGCGAACCACCTTCGTCATCGCCCACCGCCTGTCCACGGTGCGCCAGGCCGACAAGATCATCGTCATTGACGACGGCGCGGTGGTGGAGGAGGCCGACCACGAGACCCTCATGCAGCGGCAGGGCCTGTACGCCGAGATGGTCGAGCGGCAGTTCCGCATCGCTGAGGACTGGGGTCTGCAGGCCGGCGAGGGGATGATCGGGCCCGGGGGGTAGTGGGCCACTGCGGCAGGTGCGGCCATGGCGGCGTCGAAGACGTGCAATGGTTGTTGCCATGCCGCCGCCCTCCGGCGCGGCGCTCAAGGAGGTCATCCTTATGCGACGTGGCTTCACACTCATTGAACTGCTGGTTGTCATCGCGATCATCGCCATACTGGCCGCCATTCTCTTCCCGGTGTTCGCCAAAGCCCGGGAGAAGGCGCGCCAGAGCAGTTGCCTCAACAACACCAAGCAGATGGCCATCGCGTGTCTGCAGTATGCACAGGACTACGACGAAGGCCTGGCGCCGTGGTTCTATGCCGCGCTGGGGACCACGCTCTACTACCCCCGCTTCTATGACCCCTACATCAAGAACGCTCAGGTGTGGACCTGTCCCAGCCGTGCCGGTGGCACGTATTCCGGCTCGGCCTACGTGATGGGCGCGTACCCGCATTACGGCTACTCGTGCCTGATCTGCCAGGCCACGCGCGGCACGGCCTCCGGCAGTTGCCCCAACTGGAATGGGCACAAGATCTCGACGTGGGACAGGCCCGCCGAGACGGTGCTGATGGCCGAGACGTGTGCCGACGACTGGCCTCCGACGCCTGGCCTGGGCCGCACCGACCTGGGGAGCGCCCGCTGCTCCATGAGTACCTGGCTGTCGGGCGGGAACCCCTACTACAACGCCTTCCCCCACAACGAGGGGCGCAACATCGTCCTCGGCGATGGCCATGCGAAGTGGTACAGGCGCTACGGCGACACGAGCCTGAAGTTCAACTGAAGCACCCGCCGCGCCTGTCTCTCCGTCCCCGCCCGCCTCTGGCGAGGCCCCTGCTCCGTCCGCAGGAGCCGGCCAGACGCCTAACGAAGTAGCGCATACGTCATGACGGACCTGAAGCATCAACTCCGCTGTCTGCGGCGCCTGTTGCGCCTGCGCCTGCTGGCGCTCCTGTTGCTGTGCTGGCTGCTCCTGGCCGCCCTGCTGCTCCTCTCCATCGTCGCGATGGCCCACCTCGGTCTGTCCTGCGACCCGTGGCCTGTCCTCGCAGCCACGGTGGCCCTGGCTTTGGCCGGCGTGGTGGTCGCGGTGCTGGCGCGGCGGCTGCGCGACCGCCGGGTCGCGCGGGTCGTGGAGCGCCACTACCCGGCCCTGCGCGAGGCGCTGCTGACCGCCGTGGAGTTGCTGGAGGGGCTGCCGTCGGAAGGGGCGGCCACCAGCCGGCCCGGAGCTGGCTCGCCGCAGTTGGTCCGGGCTGCCATCCGGCAGGCCGAGGAAGCCCTCGCACTCATCCCCCGTCGCTCTGTGCTCGATCTGCACCGTCTGCGACCCCTGCTGATCGCCACACTCGTCGCCACTCTCGTGGCCGGTGGCCTGACCGTCGCTTCGCGCGACGCCCTGGCGGCAATGTCTGTAGGGCGGGGGCCTGTACCCCGCCCCATTGTCGGCGAGATACAAGCCCCCGCCGTACAACGTCCCGCCGAACCCCCGCTGGCCATCCTCGGCCTGCAGATCACGCTGCAACCCCCGGAATACTCTCAGTTGCCACCGAAGACCGTCACCGCCCATCTGGGCAAGCTCGCGGCCCTGCCGGGCACCCGGGTCACGCTGAGCGCGCTGGACCCGCCCCAGGCTGACCTGAAGCTGCAGATCAACGACCGTGGCCGCGTCCTGCGGCCGCAAGACGGGGGGCGGCTGGCGCACGAGTTCACGCTCAGCGGGCCTGCGCGATGGGAACTGACCGCCACCGACGGCCGCCGCGTCCGCCTGTGCCAGGGCACGCTGCGGCTGATCGCCGACAATCCCCCGACGGTCCGCATCCGCGCCCCCGGTCGCGACCTGGTGCTCAAGGAAGCCCGGCCGCTGAAGCTGGACGCCGTGGCGGTGGATGACTACGGGCTGCGAGAGATCGCGTTTGAGTACCGCCTGCCGGGGGAGAAGCGGTGGCGGCGGGTGTGGCTGCCCGCAAGCGGCGTCGTGCAGCACATTCAGTACGAATGGGACCTGCTGCCCCTGAAGCTGCAACCGGGCCAGTCGGTCAGCTACCGCCTTGTCGCCCACGACGACAGCCCCCTGTCGGCTCCTGGCAGCTCCCGCACGTATAAGGTGACGCTGGCGGAGCGCCTTCCGCAGGAGGCCGTGGCACGGCTCCAGCAGGCAGCCGAGGACCAACGCCAGGCCGTCGAGCGCCTGCGCGACGAGGCGGAGGCGATCCGCAAGCAGATTGAGGAGCTGCAGCAGCGCAGCGGGCCGGAGAGCGCCCAGGCCATGGGCGAGCTACAACAGGCCGCCCAGCGGCTGCAGAAGCAGGCCGAGGAGCTGCGGCAGGCCCTGGCGCAGTCCGAGCAGGAGGTGCAGCGGCACGGGGACGCCCTGCCCGAGCTGAGCCGCCGGCTGGCTGAGGCCAACCGCCTGCTGCGCGAGGTGCTCGACACGAAGCTGCAAGAGGCCCTGCGCCAGCTCCAGCAGGCCGCCGCCGCCCGGCAGCAGGCCGCGCCGGCGCTCGAACAGGCCCGCCAGGCTCAGGAGGAGCTGCTGCAGCGGCTCGATCAGCTCCTGGCGCTGCTCAAGCAGGCACAGATGGAGGGGTTGCTGGGCGAGCTGCGCCAGCGGATTGACCTTCTCGCACGGCAGCAGCAGGCACTCATCGAGCGCCGCGAGCAGGCCGAACGCACGGGGCGCGACGCCACGACTGCCCTGAGAGAGCAGGGGCGTGATCAGCAGGATCTGGCCCGCCAGGCCGACGAGACAGAGGCGAAGATGCAGGAGGCCGCCCGGCAGGCGGCAGACCAGGACGAACAGATCGGGCAGAAGCTGCAGGCCCTGGCCGAGCAGATGAAGACCCGCGAGGTGGCGGGGTTGATGCGCCAGGCCGCCGGGGCGCTCAAGCAGGCCCAGCCTGCCCAGGCCGCGCCGCCCCAGCAGCAGGCCCTCCAGGCCCTGCAGGAGCTGAGCGGCGGCCTATCCGGGCTGCAGGCGAGCGTCTACCAGCAGATGCGCCAGGAGTTGACGGGGGCCGCTCTGGAGCTGGCCGAGCGCGCCCTGGCTCTGTCCGAGCGCCAGGAGCGGCTGCGGCGGGACATCGCGCCCCTGGTCGAGCGCTACCCCGAGCAGCTCATCAACTCCAAGCCCGCGCTGGAGCGCCTGGCCCGGCGGCAGGAACTCATCAGCCAGGGCACCCAGCGCCTGACGCAGCGGCTGCAGGAGCTGGCTGGCAAGTCGCCGCTGGTGGACCCGGGGCTGGTGCAGCAGGCCGGAGAGGCTGCCGCCACATCCGTCCAGGCCCAGCGCGACCTGTCCGGGGGCGCGATGGCCGAGGCCCAGGCGGGCCAGGAGCAGACCATGACCACGCTCAACCGCCTGGCAGCCCAGCTTGTGCAGTCCCAGCAGGGCTTCCAGCAGGCCTCGGCCCAGATGGCGCTGCAGGAACTCATGCGGCGGCTGCAGCAACTGGCCCAGCAGCAGCAGGGCCTCAACCAGGCGACCCGTGAGGGCGCCACCGGCGAGCCGCAGGCCGGCGGCCAGTTGGCCGGGCAGCAGGCCGGCATCCGCGAGGGGCTCCAGCAGATGCTGGGGCAACTGCCCGGCGCCGGGCAGCCCATGTCGGGGCTCGGGGAGCAACTGGGGGGCCTGCCGGCGCAGATGGACGAGGTCGAGGAGGACCTGCGGGGCGGGCAGGTCACCCAGCGCACGTACCGCCAGCAGGAGCAGATTCTGCACAAGATGCTGGATGCCCAGCGCTCGCTGTACAACAAGGAGCGGGAGAGCCGCGAGCGGATCGCCGAGGCCCCCCGGCCGTACCGTCCCCCCGCCAGCCCCCCGGCCCTGCGCCCCACGACGCTGCAGCCCCTCCCCCTACGCGCCTCCGGCGGCCCCCGCGAGCTACCCCTGGGCTATGAGGACCTGACGCGCAAGTACTTCGAGGCGTTGGGGAAGACGGGGCAGCGGTAGCGGGCCTACAGACAGGCGAACAGGCCGTGGGTGCCGCCGAGACCGCAAGCGGTCTCACGTGTGCGGCGGGTCCCATGGCTGGTGGCTCTCCCGGCGGCGGGGCCCGTCGCACACGGCGCGACACCCGCCGCCTACCATGATGGGTCGCCGCCCGCCCTAGACGTGGTAGCGCCACGACTGCCAGGGCACGCTGCCGGAGTACGCGTAGTCTCGGCAGTCCCGCACCAGCCCCCTTCGTACCGGGTTGCCCCGGATGTAGGCAATCACCGCGTCAAGTGACTGGTGTGGCTTCATGATCCGTGCATCGAAGCCGCGTTGCCACCGGATCCCCAGCTTCCGCTCCCAGAACCAACGACCAGTGATCTGCTTCAGCTCGACGATGGCCTGCCACACATCGGCGGACTCGAGCATGCCTGAAGCCAGGACATGGGCGTGGTCCGGCATGAAGCAGAAGACGTCGCCTCGACTCGCATGCCTCGGGAGTACACTGCGCAGGACCGCTACGCACTCGTGGGCGACCTCGCCCCCAAGCACGGGACGGCGGTTCTCAACACAGAAGGTGAAGAAGACCGTGCCCACGCCAGCGTAGGCCTCCCGGGGTGGGCGGTGCGGATGGAACGACGACAAGAAGGCCTCGCGGTTCATGTCAGCAGTCCAGACGCTGAGTGTCACGGGTGAAGCCGTGGGTGCCGCGTCGTGTGCGGCGGGCCCCACGGCTGGTGGCTCTCCCGGCGGCGGGTCGGCGATAGGCAGCCGACAAACAGGCCGTGGGCGCCGCCGAGACCGCTTGCGGTCTCACGTGTGCGGCGGGCCCCATGGCTGGCGACACCCCGGCGGCGGGGCCCGTCGCACACGGCGCGACACCCGCCGCCTTACCCCTCTGTCTCCCCCTGGTCGAAGTCCAGGGCCGTGTCCTGGCTCTGGCGCTGCAGCGGGGCGGCCTGGGCGTAGCTGCGGGAGGTGTAGTGCAGCGGCGCGCACTCGATCTGCCGCTTGTGCACCAGCAGGTCCTCGATGGTCAGGATCTGGATGCGGGGGTACTTCTTCGTCTCATCGTAGGGCAGGACATAGAAGCCAGCCGTGGCGGCCTCGTCGCGCATGTCGCGCGTGGGCGGCTGGAGCGTGACGAGCACCCCCAGGGCCGCGTGCTCGCGGTCCACCGTGCCCACCAAGTCGCGGATCGTGCCCGAGTTCACATGCCCGCTCTTCACCTGGATGACCGCATGGGTGTACTGGTCCTTGCCCTTGACCGCCCCCTGGTTGAACGGGATGCGGCCGTCCACGCCCTTGTCCGCCCCCTTCTTCACCTCGATCGGCCGCGCCTTGACCAGCCCCAGCGCCCAGAGCTGGAACTGGTGGCGGTCCTGGTGGGCCAGGGCCTCGGCGTCGGCCACCGACTGCGGCTCGCCGATCACGTCGTACTCCGGCCCGTCGCCCAGCCGCTGCTTCATCAGCGTGATGGCCAGGTGGGTCACGTCAATGCCGATCCAGCGGCGGCCCAGCTTCTCGGCGGCGGCGACGGTGGTGCCGCAGCCGCAAAACGGGTCGAGCACGACCTCGCCGGGGTTGGAGGAGGCGTTGATGATGCGTTCCAGCAGGGCCTCCGGCTTCTGGGTGGGGTAGCCGAGGCGCTCGGCGGCCTGGGGCGATATGGGGGGGACGTCCGTCCATACGTCCTGGAGCTTCCGCCCCGGCATCTCGTCAAGATAGCGCTTGTAGGACGGAACACCGTTCCTGGAGTACACGAGGCGACCTTCGCCCTCCAGGCGTTGCATCGTCTCCTCGCTATAGCCCCAGTAACGGTTCCTCGGCGGCGGTTTGCCCTTCCAGAGAAACGAGCCGCCGGGGTTGTTGGAGGTGACATCCGAGAGGCGGTAGCGACGTCCGGACCCAGGCTCGATGTGCCTGTAGAACGACTGCACGTAGTCCTGGTCGTACGGCATGAACTGGTCGTTCCACGTCCAAGATGCCGACTTCGTATACAGGAAGATGGTGTCATGTACCGGTCCGCATCGTCTCACCTTGGAGTGAGCGCTCGTCCGCTGCCACACGATCTCATTCGCCATGCGCTCTGGCCCAAACACCGCATCCAGCAGCACCTTCAGGTAGTGGCTCGCGGTGGGGTCGCAGTGCAGGTAGAGGCTGCCGGTGGGCTTGAGCACGCGGCGTAGCTCCACCAGGCGCGGGGCCATCATCGTCAGGTACGCCAGCATGGGGTTGGTGCCCAGGAGCCGCTGGAAGGCCATCAGCGCGTCCGCGACCGGTCCGCCCTGGTGCACGGTCTCGTGGAACAGCTCGGCCGCGTCCGCCCAGTGCCAGGTGTCCTCGAAGGCCTGGATCTGCGAGGCAGCCTGCGTGCCGTCCTCTTCCTTGAAGAGCACATTGTAGGAGGCGTTGGAGTTGAACGGCGGGTCGAGGTAGATCAGGTCCACCGTCTCGTCCCTGATGTACCGCCGCAGGATGTCGAGGTTGTCGCCGAAGTACAGCGTGTTCGTCATGGTGTCACCCCCGAAGTCGTTCGGTACAGCGCGGCGACCGACCTCCCGCCCCGCACCGGCCCATCCGGGTGTGTTTGTGGGAGGCGGACACAGAGAAGTAGGAAGTGCCAACGCGCGGGGCCCCCCGCCTACTGCTGGTTCCCGTTGTCCTGCCCGAAGAGGTCCTGGAGGGGGGAGGAGCCGTTGGTCTCAGGCGGCTGCTCGCCGGGCTGCTCGGGCTGCTGCTGGATCTGGGGCATGGGCGGCGACTCGAGCGAGGGCTGGCCCGGTTGGTCGGGCGGCAGTGGCTCGGTGACCGGCGGGGGCGTGTATGCCTCCGGGATCGCCGACGCGTCGTCCTCGAACAGCGGCGGCTGGTCCGGCGGGTGGGGGGCCGGGAAGAGGTTCGGCTGCTGCGGCACCAGCGGCGGGAGCGCGTTCTCGTACCCGAAGATCTCCTCGAGCACGGTCGGCGCATCCGGGTGGGCGAAGCCGGCCTGCGGCTGGCCGTCGGCCGCGACGAGCGGCACTTCCGGGGTGGTCCGCCGCGGCGAGTAGTGCGAGTAGTCGTAGTAGTAGTAATAGTAGTAGTAGTCGGCGGCGCTGAGGCGCAGCTTGTTGAGCACCACGCCCAGGATCGTGCCGCGGGCGTTGCTGATCAGGCGGCACATCTCGTTGAACGCGTCGCGCGTGACTTGCCCCGCCTCGGCCACGAGGATCGTGCGCTCGACCTTCGAGGCCATGATGACCGCATCGGTCAGAACGATGGCCGGGGGCGAGTCGAAGAAGACCACGTCTGCCAGTTCCTGCGACCGCTCGATGACGCGGGTCATCTGCTCGGACTCCAGCAACTCGGCCGGGTTGGGCGGTAGCGGCCCGGTCGGGACGATGCTCAGGCCCGGCACGTCCGTCTCGAAGGCGACATCCGACAGGACCGCTTCACCCACCAGCACGTTGGTCAAGCCACGGTCGGAGGAGATGTTGAAGATGCGGTGCAGGCTGGGACGCCGCAAGTCGGTGTCAATCAGCAGCACCTCCTGCCCCGCCTGCGCGAAGACCGCCGCCAGGTTGGCGGTAGTCATGGTCTTACCCTCACCGGCCCCGGCGCTGGTCACCAGGAAGGTACGGGCCGGATGGTCCACCTGCGCAAAGTGGATGTTGGAGCGCAGCGTACGGTAGGCCTCGGCCGGTGGGCTCTTGGGCGACACGACGGTGATCAGGCCCTGGCTGGGGTCTTCCAGCAGCGGCACCATGCCCAGGAAGGTGACCTCGGTGTAGGCCGCGATGTCCTCGGGGCTGTGCAGCGTGTCGTCGAGGGCCTCCAGGAACAGCGCCAGAGCGACCCCGGCGGCCAGGCCGAGCATCAGTGAGAAGATCAACATGCGGCCGAGCTTCGGGCTGACTTCCGCGGCCACCGCGGCGTGGTCAATCACCTCGGCGTCGGCCTGCTTCATGGCCTCGTTGAGCCGCGCGTTCTCCAGTTGGGCCTGCACGTTCTGGTAGCTGATCTTGGCCAGCTCCACCCGGTCGAGCAGGCGGCGCAGGTGTGCCAGCTTAGCGGGCATCATGTGCTTCTGGGCCTTCAGGCGAGCGACCGTGGCCGTCAGGTTGCGGACGCGCGCCTGTCCTGTCGCCAACTGGCGCTGGGCGGAGACCAGCTCATGCCGCAGGTTCGCCTGCTCGGTCTCGGGCTCAACGCTGGTCTGGGTAATGGTCTCCGGCAGGCGAGCGATCTCTGCCTGTAGCGCCTCGATCTGGTCCTTGAGCTGCTGCACCGCCGGCCAGTTGTCGGTATAGCGGGCGCGGAGCTGCACGAGCTGCATCTGCGCCTGCTGCAGTTGCTCCAGCTTGCCCTGGCGTTCGGGGTTGGGGGCTTCGTGCTTGACCGTGCGGAAGCCGGGCGTGTGGGCTAGCTGCCCCTGGAGCACGGCGATATCCGACTGGACCGCCGCCAGTGAGGTCTGCGCTTCCTCGAGTTGGGCCTCGTACGTGCGGAGTTGCTCCACGGCGCCCCGGGGCTCGTCCTCCGGCATGACGATCCCGATCTGCTCCTGGTAGGCGGCCGCCGCGCCTTGGGCTTCGTCCAACATATCGCGCGCCCGCCGCATGGCCTCGTCCAGGAACTGCTTGGCGGCGGTGGACTCCACCTGGCGCAACTGCAGGCTCTTGCGCACGAATGCCTTGGCGACCTCGTTGGCGAACTCGATGGCGTACCGGTTGTCGCGGTGAACCGCCTCGATGCGCAGCAAGTCGGGCTCGTTGGGGGAGGCGTTGATGCTGGCGGCGATTTCCTGCCCGCTCACGTGGATGTCGTCGCCGGCGGTGCGGTTGGCCAGCTCTTTGGCGGCGGCGTCGGCGCAGTCAATGCTGGCGGCGATGCGGGCCTGGGTCTGAAGGGCGAGGTCCTCGCGCTGGGGGCCCTGCACGTTGGGGTCGCCGACCCAGATGATCGGCTGGCCCTGGCGGCGGATGATGACGACGGCAGAGGCTTTGTAGGTCTTGGGGTAGGAGACGGTATAGAGGCCGCCAATGACCATGGCCGCCAGGGCGACCATGATGACGAACCACTTGCGCTTGGTTAGGATGCGCAGGTAGTCGCGGGCATCGAAACGCCTGAGGACTGTTTCCATGATCTAATTCTGCGAGTCGTATCGGATGCGCCCAAAAACCCGACACGGATGAGGCGAAAGTGCCGCGACCACAGCCATGGCGAATAGTGTGAATTATAGAGTGGTTTGGAGGCAAGTGTCAACGTCCGCACCAGTGTTTTCCGCTTCGTGTCACCTGGAGCCCAGGGACGGGCAATGGTGGCACTGAGCTTGCCAGGGGCGGGGCGCCGCAGTACAATTGCGCTATCAGCCTCGTCTCGGAGGTGCGGTATGTGCTGGCGGATCCTGGCGCTTGCCATGGTGCTCGTGTTGGTCATGTTGCTCCTCGGCTCGTGCGCCGGCAGCAACTCAGACGACGGCAGCGACGATGGCGGTGACGACGGTGGTGGTAGTGGCGGCGGAGACGACGGCGGCGGAGACGATGGCGGCGGCGGCAGCGACGATGGCGGCCCGCCTCCTCCCCCGGTTGTCTGACCCCGGAGCACGTCCTGCGCGCCCGGCGCCTCAAAGGTGCCGGGCGTTTGCGTTGGCACGGGAAGGAAACGCCCGGTGCGGGTCGAACCGCTAGCCCGGCAAGCTTCGCCACGGAGGACCGCAGATGCCGAAGGCACTGAACTTGAGCCGTTCCCTGGAGACCTGGTCGCGCGCCGAGGCGCTGATCGCGGGGGGCACGCAGACGAACTCCAAGCGCCCCAGCGCCTACGCGCCAGGGGCATACCCCGTCTACGCCGACCGGTCGCAGGGCTGCCGCGTCTGGGATGTGGATGGCAATGAGTACATAGACTACGTGCTGGGCCTGGGGCCGATCACCCTGGGGTACTGCTATCCGGCCGTGGATGAAGCCATCCGCGAGCAACTGAGCAAGGGCATCGTGTGGGGCCTCCTGACGCCGCTGGAGGTCGAGTGTGCCGAACTGCTGTGCGAGATGGTGCCCTGCTGCGAGATGGTGCGGTACCTGAAGGGCGGCTCTGAGGTCACCAGCGCCGCCGCGCGCATCGTCCGCGCCTACACCGGCCGAGAGATGATCCTCAACAGCGGCTACCGCGGCTGGGCCGACACGTGGTCGGCGGCGCATGAGCCGCCCATCGGCCGCGGCATCCCCGAATGCCTCCGCAGCATGGTCAAGAGCTTCCCGCGCGATGACCTCAACGTCCTGGAAGACTTGCTGAAGCGCTACGGCAACAAGGTGGCGGCGGTGTTTGTGGATGAGGCCGGCGGCAGCGAAGCGCCGCGTGAAGTCGTGCAGGGGCGCCGCGCGCTGTGCGACAAGTACGGCGTGCTGCTCGTGTACGATGAGATCGTCTCCGGCTTCCGCATGGCCCCCGGCGGGGCGCAGGAGTACTACGGCGTGACGCCCGACCTGGCGTGCTTCGCCAAGGGCATCGCCAACGGCATGCCCCTGGCGGCGGTGTGTGGGAAGAAGGAGGTCATGCAGCTCGCCAAGGACCTGCTCATCAGCATCACCTACGGCGGCGAGGCGCTGTCGCTGGCGGCCGCCGTAGCCTGCATGAAGGAATACCGGGCCAAGCCCGTGCACGAGACCATCCGGGCCACGGGGCAGGCGCTCGTGGATGGCTTCAACGCCCTGGGCGCCAAGCACGGCGTGCCCTTCAGCGCCTCCGGGCCGGTCATGATGAGCGCCCAGCGGTTCGCCTATGACGACGCCGCGCTCAACAACGACTGCTGGACGCTGCTGCTGCAGGAGATGGCCAAGCGCGGCGTCCTGATTCGGCGCGGTGGGCTGCTGTTCGTCACCTTCAGCCATGATGAGGCGGCCGTGGCGGCGACGCTGGCGGCGCTGGACGAGTCTCTGGCCGTCATCCGCGAAGCCGTGGACGGGGGCGACGTCGCGAAGTACTTGCAGACAGGTGAGGTGCAGCAGAGCTTCCGGAGGTTCTGAGCGGCGGGCAGGTGGGCCTGCGGCCGACCGTCCTGCGGACGGTGACGGCAACGGCGCCGCCGGAGGGAGGATGGGGGGGCGGGCCGGCGACCGGGGACTGAAGTCCCCGGCTGGGGTGCGCTCCTGCGGAGCGCCAATCGTCCTTCGGACGAACGGCCCCGGCCCTGTGAAGTGCCAATCGTCCTTCGGACGAACGGCCCCGGCCCTGTGAAGTGCCAGTCGTCCTTCGGACGGACGGCCCTGGCTGTGCGAAGTGTCCGGTCATCCTTCGGGCGAACAAGTGCCGTTCGGGCTTGCCGTGAGCGTCCGCAGGACGCTTGGCGGCGCGAAGCGCCGCACCTCAGCCGGGCGCTTCAGCGCCCGTGACCGTGCGGCCCCCCTTCTTCTCACGGTCGTGCCGTTCCGCGTCCGCAGGACGCTCGGCCCTAGGCCCTGACCATCGTGGAGGTCCATCATGCAGCGAATGCTTGTCTTGCTCCTCCTGCCGGTCACTACCACCATCGCCTTCGCCGCCGAGAGCGGCCTCGTCGGGCACTGGCGCTTTGACGGCGCCGGGCCGCAGGTCGCCGATCTGTCCGGCAGGGGCCATGCCGCTACCCTCACCGGCGGGCAGATCGCCACTGAGGGGCAGAAGCGCTTTCTGCACATGGATGGCAACACGCGCCTGGAAGTGCCCTCCGCGCCCGATCTGTGCCTGCGGCGGGGCTTCACCATCGAGATGCGCGTGCGGATCGCCGACCTCGCCGACGGGCGGTTGCTAGCCTTCAAGGACAACGAGTACCTGCTGCGCGTGGACTGGCCGGTGGAGAGCCAGCAGCTCTCGTGGTTCGTGAACCTGGGGACGGGGTGGGAGCCCCGGGCCAGCGCCTTCAAGCCTGCCCTGAGCGAGTGGTACCACCTCGCGGCGGTGTGGGACGGGATGCAACTCACGCTGTGGGTCAATGGCCTGCCCTACACGCGATCGCGCCAGGGCGATCCGCCCCCCGCCACCAGCAACCCGCTCCTGATCTGCTCGAACTCCGGCTTCGGCCGGGGGCTGGTGGGCGACCTGGAGTACGCGAAGGTCTACAGCCGGGCCCTGAGCACCGCGGAGATCATCAAGGCTGCCTACGGCGCCGACGGCAAGCCCCTGTCCCCGCAGACGACCCAGGGCCGCTTCGACTTCACCCAGGGCCCGGCAGGCTGGCAGGCCCGTGAGGGCGCGACGGTCAAGCCCGGCGCGGACGGCCTGGCGGTCACCTGCGCCAGCCCCTTTGCCGGGATCATGCACGACAACCTCGACGTGGATGTCAGCAAGCTGGACTACCTGACCGTGCGGATGGCGGTGGACAAGGGCAGCACGGCTACGCTCATCTTCGTGACGAGCCAGGGCGCGGGGCGCGCCCCGTTCGCCATCCAGGGCGACGGGCAGCCCCACACGTACCTGCTGGAGCCCTGGGAGCGGGCCGGCTGGGGCGGGAAGCTCATGCTGCTGGGGCTAGTTCCATCCGAGCAGGTGGGGGCCACGGCGACGGTGCGGTACATCCGCGCCACCGCCGAGCCCGAGGGGGAGGGCGAGCTGGGCCTGCAGGGCCTGACGGCCGACGCCACGCTGCCCCGCACGGGCCGCACCGAGAAGGTGGCCGTCAAGCTCAGCAACAACGGCGGACCGGCCGAGGGGATTAAGGTGACGCTGCAGGCGCCCAAGGGCGTGGAACTGCTCGCCCCGGCCACGCAGGTTGTGCCGAAGCTGGCGTACCTGCAAGAACGGGAGTTGGTCTGGCCCGTGCGAGCCAAGCAGGCCGGCAGCATGGGCTTCACCGTCGCCGCCGCCGGGGCGCAGACGAACCGGGCGGCGCTGACGAACGCCATCGCCTTCCTGCCGGCGCTGAAGCTGCCCAAGGCGAGCTACGCGCCCGTGCCCAAGCCCGTGGACACCGGGCCGTACCAGCTCTGGACCCACTACTGCCCGCTGTGGAAGCAGGGAACGCACTACGGGTGGAAGATGATCGAGCCGTGGCCCAACCGCAAGCCCGTGCTGGGTTGGTACAACGAGGGCACACCCGAAGTGGCGGACTGGCACATCAAGTATTGGCTGGAGCACGGCATATCCGCCGTCATCTACTGCTGGTATCGCGCCAACCTCGAACCCCAGATCCAGGAGCACATCGGCCACGCGCTCAACGACGGGCTGCTCCACGCCCGCTATCTGAGCATGATCCACTATGGGATCATGTGGGAAAACGGCTGTGGTGCGGGGGTCAAGAACGCCGATGACCTGCTGAACAACCTCTTCCCGTACTGGCTCGACCACTACTTCACCCATCCCCAGTACGTCAAGATTGACGGCAAGCCGGTGCTGTACATCTGGGTGCCGGGGAATGTCACCAAGCACCTGGGGGGCAGCGACAAGGTGCGCGAGACGTTCGACGTGATGCGGCAGAAGTGTCGCGAGCGGGGGCTGAAGGGCCTCTATCTCGTGGGCTGCTGCGGCGGGGCGGACAAGGCGTCTCTGGCGCGCATGAAGGCCGAGGGCTGGGACGCCACCTCGGCCTACGGCAACGGCTGGACGTACCCCAAGGACACGGTGCGCGCGGGTGACCTGTCGTACGCCCCGGCCGAGGGCTTCGCCGTGCAGCAGGAGGCCATCTGGAAGGCCAAGCAGGAGATCGGGGCCCTGCCCGACATCACCGCCGCCATGATGGGCTGGGACTCCCGGCCATGGCATTCGTCGAGCTTCTACTGGGCCGACAACACCGCCGAGAAGTTCCGCGACCTGTGCCGGCGGGCCAAGGCCGTCATGGACAGCCGCCCGGGCAACGGCCCCGACCGCAACGCCATCATCTTCTGCTGCTGGAATGAGTTCGGCGAGGGGCACTACATCGAGCCGACGCGCGGCTATGGCTTTGGCTACGTGGATGTGATCCGCGAGGTATTCACGCAGGCCCCGACGAAGCACACCGACCTGGCGCCCGAAGATGTCGGGCTGGGGCCGTACGACTCCTGGTACCGCGAGGCGCGGCAGGCCGTGACGCAGCAGGTCTCGCAGCAGTCCTCCTGGACTGGCGCGGACCTGCGGCAATGGCCCGGGATGATGGGCACCAAGGACTTCAGCGTCACCGACGGGGTGCTGAAGTTCACGGCCGCCACGAGCGATCCAGCCCTGTCATCGCCGGCACTGCGGCTGCGGGGGAGCAGGTTCTCCCGCCTGGTCGTAGAGATGCGGGTGAGCCAGGCGAGCGGCGCGCAGGTCTTCTGGACCAATGCGACGGTCCCTCACGCGGTTGAGCACGCCAGCGCCCATGCCCAGGCCCCCGCCGACGGCCAGTTCCACCGTCTCGTCTTCGAGGTCGGCCAGAACGAGGCCTGGGGCGGGTGCATCACCAGCCTGCGGTTCGACCCGACGAGCGTGGCGGGGGCAGTGGTGGAGATCAAGAGCATCGTGTTGGAGTAGGGCACGCAATGACCAGATTCGTGGGTTCACAGGATGAGACACATTCTCGCCGTTGACGGCGGCGGCTCGAAGACAGATGCCGTACTGCTCGATGAGACCGGAACCGTGCTGGGGTGGGGGCGAGGCGGACCCGTGCATGGGTTCTACAGCACACCCCAGGAGGTCGCCACCTCCTACCTGCAGGCCATGACGCAGGCCCTGGGCGACCGCCGGGTGGGCGAGGTCATGGTGGCCGGCGGCCCGCCGCACGGCCCGGCCATGGACGCCGTCGCCCGCCAGGCCAGACGTGTCGAGCACCTGGTGTGCAACGAAGTGGACACCGCTTTTGCCTCCGTGCAGCGCGAGTGGGGCATGGTGACCCTGTCGGGCACCGGTTCGTTCGTCTACGGCCGTACGCCGGGCGGCGAAGTGCGGCACTTCGGGGGCGTCGGTCCGGTCCTGGGCGACTACGGCAGCGCCTACCAGATCGGTCTCTACGGCCTGCGAGCGGCGTTCTCCTCGCGGTGGACCGAGGCCCGTCGCACCTCGCTGGAGACGGAAGTGCCGAAGGTGTACGGGCTGTCCGACCTGCGGGCAGTCTTCCACCGGGTGTACGGCGACGGCCTGTCGCGGCGGGAGATTGCCGCGGCTGCCCGTACGGTGGATGAGCAGGCGGAGGCGGGAGACCGGGTGGCCGTCGGCTGTCTGCGCACCGCGGCGGACGAACTGGCCGCCCTGGCCCTCGATGTCATCGGCGAGTTGCACATGCAGGAGTTGACCTTCCCGATGATCGCCATCGGGAGCGTGGCGCAGAAGTCGCGCCTGTGGTGGGAGCGCCTGTGCGAGCGAGTGCTGGCCGTTGCGCCGCACGCTGAGCCGATCATCCCCCCGGTCCGCCCCGTCATCGGCGCGGCGCTGCTGGGGATGAAGCGCCTGGGGATTGGCTGGACGCCCGAGCTGGTGGCGCGGATCGTGGAGACGCAGAGACCGTTCCTGGCGAAGCTGGGGTAGGGCCGTCGCGGTCGGTGACCGCTCGTACAGGCGGCCCTACGGAGGGTCGCGGTCGGTGACCGCTCCCACGAGCGCCCGCACGCGATCCCAACTGTCTACAATAGCGAAGGATGATGAGCATGCTTTCCCAACGCTACCTCAACCGCATCCGCCAGATGCTCGACGAGATCGAGCAGACACAACTCGACAAGATCGAGCAGGCCGGGCAGATGATCGCCGACAGCCTGGCCAATGGTGGGGCCTTCTTCATCACCCCTATCGGCCACGGCACCATGCCCGAGCTGCTGCACCGCGGCGGGGGCCTCATGTGCCTGCGGGGCTTCAACCCGAGCTGGAGCGTGCCCCAGGACGTGGCCGCCTGCCACCGGGGCCGCCCGCGCGAGGAGGAGGTCGTGCTGCAGGACGAGATGATGCTGGCGGCGGTGAAGTCGTCGGAGTTGCGGCCCGGCGACTGCGTGCTGGTGGGCTCGGTATCGGGGCGCACCTCGTCGGCCGTGGCGCTGTCCCTGGCGCTCAAGCAGTGCGGCGCCACTGTCATCGCCCTAGTGGCGCTGGACTACGCGGCCCAGGTCACGTCCGCCCATCCCTCCGGCAAGCTGCTCAACGAGGTCGCCGACCTGGTCGTTGACATGCGCGTGCCGTTCGGCGACGGTTCCCTGGACGTGGAGGGCCTGGAGGCTCCGGCGCTGCCCCTGTCGGGGATATCGCAGGCCACGATCTGCTGGATGGTCTGCGGCGCGGTGATTGACCAGATGCTGGCCAAAGGCCTCACCCCGGCGGTCTACATGAGCGCCAACCGCGAGGGCGGGCCGGAGTACAACAAGAAGCTTGAGGAGCAGTACAACAAGGTGGGGTACTGAGCGGCCGTTGGAGGGGCCGGATATTACCCGGCCCGTTGTAGGCTGCTCCAGCCCCAACGCGGCATCCGTCAGGAACGGCGGGCCGGATGATATCCGGCCCCTCCATGGGAGCGAGTCATGTCAGCGCAAGCATACTTCGATGCTGTGGAGGTCGGCCTGAAGCGGCTGCGAGAGACGCAGCTTCAGGTCATCGAGCAAGCGGCCGATGTGCTGGTGGAGGCCATTGTCTCGGACCGCAAGCTCTTCGCCTTCGGGGCGACGCACAGCTTCATCCTGCCGATGGAGATGATCTACCGCACGGGCGGCCTGATGCTGGTGAACCCCATCTACCCACACGGGATGGACCTATCGGTGCGACCGCTGACGCTCACCTCGCAGATCGAGCGGGTGGAGGGCGTCGGGCGACAGCTCCTGGAGGCCACCCCGGCGGGCGCTGGCGATGTGCTGATCATCGCCTCGGCGTCGGGGCGCAACCCGATTGTGGTGGACATGGCGCTGGCGGCGCGGGAGCGGGGGATGACCGTCATTGGCCTGGTGGCGGTGGAGTATGCCAGCCGGTCCACCAGCCGCCATTCGTCGGGCAAGCTGCTGCCCGAGCTATGCGACCTGGTGATTGACCAGTGCGCCCCGTACGGCGATGCCGCGGTCGAGGTGCCGGGGCTGGTCCAGAAGACCGGCCCGCTGTCGAGCGTACTGGGTTGCACGATCGTCAATGCGCTGACTTGTGAGGTGGTGGCGCGTCTGGTGGCCCGGGGCGAGACGCCGCCGGTGTTCGTCAGCGCCAACCTGCCGGGTGGGGATGAGCAGAACGCCGCACTGCTGGCGCGCAACCGGGATCGCGTGTTCTACCTGTGAGTGGGGCGGACGTAGCCGGTGGCGCAGACGGCTCCTGGGGCAGTCTGGGGGCCTGCAGCGGGACTGGTGGTCAGCTTGACTCCGTTCTGCGCGATAGGCTATAATCTCCGCAGGGGCAGCCTCCGGGTTGCCCCCCTTGTACCTGCAAGCATTCCTCGACGAATTCTCATCGCAAGGCGGTTTGCCAAATGGCTGTAGAGACCGGGGCTGTCCTTGATGGCACCGTAGTGAAGCTGCTGAAATACGGCGTGATTGTCTCGCTACCGGACAATCAGTCGGGGCTGATCCACATCTCCGAGATCGCTGACCAGTACGTGCACGACGTCAGCGACTTCTTCCGTGAGAATGACGTGGTCAAGGTCAAGGTGCTGGGGAAGCGCGACGAGGGGCGGTACGAGCTTTCGGCCAAGCAGGCCGAGGCCCGCAAGCCCCTGGAGGGCGCACCTCAGCGGCCGTCCGGCCCCAGCCGCGGCTTTGGGGACGACCGGGGTGAGCGCTCCGGGGGTGGCCACCAGTCCTTTGAGGAGCGCCTGACCGATTTCCTGAAGGAAAGCAATCGCAAGCAGAACGAACTGAAGCGAGATCGTGACGGTCGGCGCCGTGGGCGCCGCTAGTGGCCAGTTGGCCCGGCCCCGGCCGGCGACAGGCCCTCCTGCCGCCGGTCACGGACAACCGATCGCGATGACCTGGTCGAGAGGCGTGCTGTGTGGCGCGCCGGCCCGACGGCAGCCCACTGCGGGCTTCCCGAGCCGCCACCGGCCCCGGCAAGAGCACCTGCCGCCCGCGGTCCGTCTACCGCAAGTCTGAGGGAGCATCTTCATGCCCGACGTCGCGCCACCCGAGGATGCCGACCAGCTCCGCAAGGAGCTGGAGCGGTACCGCCTCGTTGTCACGGACCTGCAGTCCAAGATCGGCAAGCTGGAGGAAGAGCTGAGCGCCGCCGCCACCATGGCGGAGGTTCCTGCCGTCGTCGTCACGCAGCCCGAGCTGCGCCAGACGCTCTCGCGCCTGATCAAGAAAGTCGCGATGATCGTGCAGGCCGAGAAAGTCGTGCTCATGCTCTACAATGCCGAGATTGGCGAGTTGGGAGTGCTCCAGCCCGCTCTCGGGATCACCGAGGACCAGGCAACCCGTCTCTCTCTGCGCCCTGACCAAGGCGTGACCGGCATCGTCTTCGGCAGCAACAAGCCCCTCGTCTACAACGACGCCCTGTCCGACCCCCGCACCGACAAGGATGGAGTCTCGCTGCTGCGCGTGCGCAACGGCATTGCCGTCCCGCTGGCGATCCAGCAGCGCGACGAGGAAGAGCGCGTCATTGACGAGCGCGTCATTGGCGTCATGCATGTGTTCAACAAGCGCTATGAGCAGGATTTCAACGACGACGATGTGCGCCTGCTGGAGATGCTGGCCGACCAGGCCGCAGCCGTCATCTCCAACGCTCAACTCTACATCGAGCTGACGGAGAAGAAGCAGGAACTCGAGGACACCTTCGAGAGCATCCACTCCGGTGTCATCGTGGTGAGTCCCCGTGGGGTGGTGCGCCTCATCAACCCGGCCGCGTGCAGCATGCTGAGCCTGCACAACGGCACCTACGCCGGCCAGAACATCAAGGACGTCGTCACCGAGAAGGCGGTCCTGGAGCTGTTCCAGGAGACGTTCCGGGGTAACAAGGAACTGACCCGCGAGATCGGGCTGGATGGCGGGCGCCACATCTACCAGGCCGAGACGTCGATGATGGGCGATGAGAACGGCGACACCCACAGCGTGGTGGCCATCTTCAACGACATCACCGAGATCCGGCAAGTCGAGCGCATGAAGACCGCGTTCGTCTCCACCGTTTCCCACGAGCTGCGCACCCCGTTGACCTCCATCAAGGGCTTCATCGCGACCCTCATTGACGACACCGACGGCATCTACGACGATGAGACGCGGATGGAGTTCTACAACATCATTGACACGGAGTGCGACCGCCTGACCCGTCTGATCACCGATCTGCTCAACATCTCGCGGATCGAGTCCGGGCGGGGCATTGACATCATCCTGTCCGAAGTGAGCCTGAACGAGTTGGCGACCCAGGTCACCAGGTCCCAGCAGACCTACACAGACCGGCACAAGGTCTTCACGACCATTCCGGAAGACTTCCCCCACATCACCGCTGACTCGGACAAGGTCACCCAGATCCTGGACAATCTCGTGGGCAACGCGGTCAAGTATTCGCCCGACGGCGGCAACGTGGTTGTGGCCGCTGAGGACGAGGGGACCACGGTGCGCATAGACATCAGCGACGAAGGTCTGGGGGTGCCCGAGCACCACCGCGACAAGATCTTCCAACGCTTCCACATGGTGGACGACGACGTGGACCACAAGGCCGTCAAGGGCACGGGCATCGGCCTGTACCTGGTCAAGCACCTGGCTCAGGCCCACGGCGGCGACGTGTGGCTAGCACGGTCCGACGTCGGCAAGGGCTCGACCTTCAGCGTACGACTGCCCAAACAACCGAAAGTGGATGAGAAGGCAGCCAACGCCATCGGCGGCGGCTAGACGAGACCGAAGCGCACAAGCACAGGGAGACAGAAGAACGGCAGGGACGAGGCGGGCACCTTCGCCGGCACTCCCGGACTGGTTCTTCTGTTGTTCCGTTTTGCGCTCCCAGGGACGGTCACACAGATGAGAATCGCCATCGGTTGCGATCACGGTGGCTTCGTGCTCAAGCCCGGGATCCGGGGCGTCATCGAGGCACTGGGCCACGAAACGCTTGACGTGGGCACCTGCAGCGAAGACCCGGTAGACTACGTGGACTTCGCGGCGGGCGTGGCGCGGGCAGTGGCCGGCGGCGAGGCCGATCTGGGCGTGCTCATCTGCGGCACCGGCATCGGCATGAGCATCGCGGCGAACAAGGTGCCGGGCGCGTACGCCGCGCGCGCGGAGGAATGCTACAGCGCGCGCATGGCACGGCTGCACAATGGCGCGAACATTCTGTGTGTCGGGGCCCGCACGACCGGCCCGGAGTTGGCCAAGGAGGCCGTGCGGACGTTCCTGACGACCGAGCCCTCCCCCGAAGAGCGCCACGCGCGGCGGCGTGCACAGATCCGGGCGCTCGAGGGCCGCTAGACACCCGTTCCCAACAGCGCCGCAGAAGACCGACGGATTCCCCACCATGAGCGAACACCCACCAGCGAACCGGCCGCGCCACGACGTGCTGCAGCAGACGGAGCGCCCCTCCTGGGATGACTACTTCATGGAGATCGCGCACGTGGTGGCCAAACGCTCGACCTGTCTCTCGCGGCAGGTGGGTTGTGTGCTGGTGCGCGACCGGCGCATCCTGACCACCGGGTACAACGGGCCGCCCCAGGGCCTGGCGCACTGCGAGGACCTCGGTGGTTGCCTGCGGGCGCGCATGGGCATTCCGCGGGGGCAGCGCCATGAGATCTGCCGCGCCTGCCACGCCGAGCAGAACGCCATCTTGCAGGCCGCCGTCCATGGCGTGGCGCTGCAGGGCGACGTCACCTGCTATACCATTGGCCTGCCGTGCGTCACGTGTGCCAAGATGCTCATCAACGCCAATGTGCGGCGAATCGTCTACCGGGACCCTTACCCCGATGAGTTGGCGCACGAGATGCTGACCGAAGCGGGCGTGGCGCTGGTGCACTGGCAGGCCCCGGGGGAGCGGACCGGCTCGTGAGTCACGCGTTGCTGGCGTTGCTGATCGCGGCGGTGGTGGCACTGGCGCTGACCTTGCCGGTGCGTAGCCTGGCCTTCAGGATCGGGGCCGTGGCGCAACCGGGGGGGCGGCGGATCCACCAGAAGCCGACTGCCCAGGCGGGGGGCCTGGCGATCTACGCCGGCGTATGGGTTGCGTTGCTGGTCTTCAACTGGCCGCTGCAGGCGCCTTATCTGGGCATGCTCATCGGTTCGGCACTGCTGCTGGTGATGTGTCTGGCCGACGACATCAAGAACCTGTCGCCCTGGTTGCGGCTGGTCGGGCAGTTTGTGGTGGCCGCCATCGCCTTCTACGGCGGCGTGGCTGTCCACGGGGTGACCAACCCGCTGAGCGCCCTGGGCACCTATCATTACATCTCGCTGGGGTGGTGGTCGGCGCCGCTGACCATCATCTGGGTCATGGCCATCACCAATGCCATGAACTGGCTGGATGGCCTGGACGGCCTGGTAGCGGGCGTCGCGGCCCTGGCCGGCCTGACGATCATGGTCGGGGCCGGGACCACCGGCATCCCGGTGGTGGCAGTGGCCGCCGGCGCACTGGCCGGCGGCTGCCTAGGCTTCCTGCCCTACAACTTCAACCCCGCCAAGATCTTCATGGGCGACACGGGCGCGATGTTCCTGGGCTACATGCTGGCCTGCATCGCGGTCATCGGGCCCTTCAAGATGGCGACGACCGTCGCGGTGCTGGTGCCGCTCCTGGTGCTGGGCGTGCCGATCTTCGACACCGTGACGGGGATCATCCGGCGCCTGGCAGCGGGCAAGTCACCCATGGCCCCGGACCGCGGGCACATTCATCACCGCCTGATTGACCGCGGGCTGACCGTGCGGCAGGCGGTCCTGTTCATCTATCTCATGACAGCCATGCTCTGTCTGGCCGCACTGATCTTGTGGCGTTGGAGGGTTGGCGCGTAATGTCCGAGCCGACGGTGGCCCTGGTCTTTGGGACCCGGCCCGAAGCAATCAAACTGGCGCCGATCTACCAGGAGCTCAAACGCCGCAACCGCCCGGTGCAGGTGATCGTCACGGCGCAGCATCGTGGCCTGCTGGACCAGATGCTTGCCGTCTTCGAGATGACTGCCGACGTGGACCTGAACATCATGCAGGAGGGCCAGACGCTGGCGCAGATCACCTCGCGCGCCCTGACCGGCCTGCAGGAGACCTTCGCCCGGCTGCGGCCCGACATCGTGATGGTCCAGGGGGACACCACCACGGTCCTCGGCGGAGCCCTGGCGGCTTTCTACGAGCGCATCCCCGTGGCCCATGTCGAGGCCGGGCTGCGCACCCAGGACAAGCTGTCGCCCTTCCCCGAGGAGATCAACCGCCGCCTGACGGACGTCATCAGCGACGTGTACTTCGCGGCCACGCGGCGCGCCCGGCACAACCTGCTGGGGGAGGGCGTCCCGCCGTCAGCGGTCTATGTGACCGGCAACCCGGTGGTGGATGCCCTGCGCACGGTCGTGGAGCGCAACCCGGCCCTGCCCGAGCAACTGGGCTGGATCGAGGCGCTCGAGGGGCGCCTGATCCTGGTGACGGCCCACCGTCGTGAGAACCTTGGCGTGCCCTTCAGCCGCATCTGTCAGGCCCTCCAGGAGATTGTGGAGCGCCACCGGGACGTCACGGTCGTCTGGCCGCTGCATCCCAACCCGCTGGTCACCAAGTCTGCCCACGAGCTGCTTGACGGCGTCGAGCGCGTCGTGCTGACTGAGCCGCTGGACTACCTGTCTTTCGTGCCGCTGATGGCCCATGCCGACCTGGTCATCACCGACTCCGGCGGTGTGCAGGAGGAGGCGCCGGCGCTCGGGGTGCCCGCGCTGGTGACCCGCGACACGACCGAGCGGCCCGAGGGCATTGACGCCGGCGTGGCGAAGCTGGTCGGCACCGAGACCGATGTCATCGTGGCCGAGGCCGACCGGGTGCTGAGTAGCCCGGCCGAGTACACGCGCATGACCGAAGTGGGCTGTCCCTATGGTGACGGCCAGGCGGCCGCGCGCATCTGTGACGCTCTGGACCACTTCCTGGGCCGCCGCGCCGACCGGCCCGCTGACTTTGATTGGCCCGCGTAGGTGCTGTAGGGCAGGCAGGAGACGCTTGTTTTGACGCCCTTGGCCGCGCTCATTCTGGGAATCGTGCAGGGCCTGACGGAGTTCCTGCCGGTCAGTAGCTCGGCGCACTTGGCCCTGATTCACTGGGCCTTCGGGTGGACCAGCACGCCGGCCGAAGACCTGATGTTCGATGTGGCCGTGCACTTTGGCACGCTGGTCGCCATTCTCGCCTACTTCGGGCGCGACTGGGTGCGCTTCCTGCAGCGGCGCGACCGGATGGTCGCCTATGTCGTCGTGGGCTGCCTGCCCGGCGCAGTCGCCGGCGCCGTGCTGGAGGACAAGGCGGCTACGATCTTCCGCGACCCGCTCCAGATCGCGGCGTTGCTGGCGGCCATGGGGCTCGTACTGGCGGCGGGGGAGCGATGGGGCCGGCGAGAGCGTCCGCTCGAGCAGATGGGCTGGGCGGACACGCTGTGGGTTGGTATGTTGCAGGCCCTGGCGATCATGCCGGGCGTGTCGCGGGCCGGCATCACCATGACGACGGGCCTGTTCCGCGGCCTGACGCGCGAAGCGGCGGCGCGGTTCTCATTCCTGCTGGCGACGCCGATCCTGCTGGGCGCCACGCTGTGGAGCGCTCGGCATGTCGTGTCGGGCGAGGCGCCGGTGGACGGCCTGGTCTTCGGCATCGGGTGGCTGGCCGCGGCGGTCACCGGGTTCGCCTGCATTCACTGGCTGCTGCGCTTCCTGCAGCGCCATAGTTTCATGCCGTTTGTGATCTACCGGCTCGTAGTCGCCGCGGCGGTGCTGGTCTGGGTGTTCGTCCGCGGCGCCTGAAGAACGTTTTCCTGGATTGTTGCGTGGCGGGCAGGTTAGCGGAGCCGTAGGCGCGAAGAAGTCCCTTTCGCCTGCGCTGGACCCATCGGGGGACAGCGCGGGCTGTGCTACAGGATATCTGGGTTGCGACTGTCATCCGGCCCATGATGGACCCGGCGGGTGTCCGCCGGGGTTTGATCGTTCCGCCAGGGAGGTAGAACATGCCAACGACGTTGCCGTTCGGATCGTTCGAGAACTTCTCGATCTATGCGGTCCTGGTCTGCGGCCTGATCGGTCTGATCTACGCGCTGTACTTGCGCAAACAGACCCTCGGCATGGACCAGGGGACGGACAAGATGCGGCAGATCGCCGCACAGATCCAGGAGGGCGCTTACGCCTACCTGAATCGGCAGTTCAGGACGATTGCCCTCGTGATCGTCCTGCTGTTCTTCGCGCTGCTGCTGAGCGCGTGGGGCAACTGGAGCATCGCCATCGGGCGTGCCATTGCCTTCGTGCTGGGCTGCTTCGCCTCCGGTTTCACCGGCTACATGGGGATGACGCTGGCGGTGCAGGGCAATGTGCGCTGCGCCGCGGCGGCGCGCACGAGCCTCGCCGACTCGATGCGGGTGGCTTTCCGCTCGGGCGCGGTCGCGGGGATGTTCACCGTGACGATGGGTCTCGTGGGTGCAGTCCTCATCTTCTGGTATTACAAGGAAGCCGCGACGGAAGTCTTGCTGGGCTTCGGCTTCGGCGGCAGCCTGCTGGCCCTGTTCATGCGGGTCGGTGGCGGCATCTACACCAAGGCCGCTGACGTGGGCGCGGACCTGGTGGGCAAGGTCGAGGCGGGCATTCCCGAGGACGACCCGCGCAACGCTGCCGTCATCGCCGACCAGGTCGGCGACAACGTCGGTGACTGCGCCGGGATGGCTGCCGACATCTTCGAGTCCTATGAGGTCACACTGGTGGCCAGCATGATCCTGGCGCTGGCCCACACCGACAAGAAGGTGGCCCTCACCTGGATCATCTTCCCGCTGCTCATCCGTGGCATCGGTGTCATCACCTCGATGATCGGCATCTCGATGGTCAAGTCCCGCACCGATGATGAGCACCCGATGAAGCCGATCACTCGCGGCTTCGTCTGGTCGGCCATCCTCTCGGCCATCGGCTTCTTCATCATCGCGAAGTTCTATGTGGGCGCCAACGACCCCGAGAACTGGACCAAGCTGTTCCTGGCCACGATCTCCGGTCTGGTACTGGCCCTGGCCATGTACAAGCTCACCGAGTACTTCACGTCCACGCAGTTCGGTCCCGTCAAGTCCGTCGCCCGGTCCGCACAGACGGGTAGCGCGACCACGATCCTGACCGGCTTCGCCGAGGGTCTGGAGAGCTCCGTGTACGCCGTGCTCGTGATCTGTGCGGCGGTCTTCTTCTCGATCCTCGTCTTCGGCCGTGAAGCCAGCGCCATTGAGATCCTCTACGGCGTGTCGCTGTGCGGTCTGGGGATGCTGACCACCACCGGTGTCATCATCTCGATGGACACCTACGGCCCGGTCGCCGACAACGCCCAGGGCATCACCGAGATGTCCGGCGCCGAGGGCGGCCCCAACGTGGAGATCCTGGACGCCGTCGGCAACACCACCAAGGCGGCCACCAAGGGCATTGCCATCGCCTCCGCCGTCATCGCGGCCATCTCGCTGTACGGCTCGTACCTGTCGAAGGTCGCCGCGGGCATCGCGGGCGGCCACGCCGGTGAGGGCATCAGCGAAGCGGCCCTGCGCGAGTACTGGATCCAGGTGGACAAGCCGGCCGTGTTCATCGGCCTGCTCATCGGCGGCGCCATGCCGTTCCTGTTCTCCGCCATGACGATCCGTGCCGTCAGCCGCGCCGCCTTCTACATCATCAACGAAGTGCGCCGGCAGTTCCACGAGATCCCCGGCCTGATGGAAGGCAAAGAGGGCGTCATGCCCGAGTCCGGCAAGGTCGTGGACATCTGCACCGGCTCGGCCATCCGCGAGCTGATCGCTCCGGGGATCCTGTCCGTCCTGGCCCCGATCATCGTCGGTTGCTGGCTCGGCTGGGAAGGCCTGGGTGGCTTCCTGGCCGGCATCATCGTCACCGGGCAGCTCATGGCGGTGCTCATGTGCAACGCGGGCGGCGCCTGGGACAATGCCAAGAAGTCCATCGAGGACGGCCTGTATGGCGGTAAGGGCTCTGAGGCCCACAAGGCCGCTGTCGTCGGCGACACCGTCGGCGACCCCTTCAAGGACACCGCCGGTCCGGCCCTCAACCCGCTCATCAAGGTCATGAACATGGTGGGTCTGCTGGTTGCGCCGGTCATCGTCAAGTACTCCTCCGGCATCAAGAACGTGAACCCCACGCCTGGTCTGGCCATTGCCGGTGTCGTGCTGGCCATCATCGTGGCGATCGCGCTGATGATGTCGAAGAAGGAGAGCGCCGAGTCGCTGGCCGTACAGCAGCGCCTCGCCGACGCCGAGGGCAAGAGCGACGTGGCGTAATCCCGTCGCGTAGCACAGACGAGACCAGGGGCGGCCGAGAGATCGGCCGCCCCTGTTGTTTGTGGCGCCCATCGTGACAGGCTCCCGCCCGGTGGGCTCCGTCCGTCGCTTCGGTCAGTCCGCCGTGTCCGCCGGCCCTGTGAACCCCGGGCCCCCGGCAGCCACGTATCCGTGGCTGGCGCCCCGCTCGCTCGGGCTGACCCAGAAGGCGTACAACTCGCCCTGGCGCAGGTGGAAGCGGAAGCGGACGGGCCTGCCGGCCAGCTTGCCCAGGTCGCTGCCGCCCTGCCACTGGACCATCTGCTTCGTGCTGTCGAGCCTGAGCGGCCGGCACTTCTCACGCGTAAAGGGCTTGATCGGCTGGCCCGCCTCGTCGAGCACCTCGGCGCGCAGTTCGCCCTGCGGGCAGTTCGCGTTCACGAAGAGGAACTTGCCCTTGAAGGTGACGGGGCGGGTGGTCAGCGTCCCGGCCTCCGCGCCGGCGTCCATGCTGGTGAAGCCGTCGCGCCGCAGGACGGCCAACCCCACATGGGCCCGCCCCGTGGCCTTAGTGCCGGGCACGCCCTCGGAGCCCTTGCAGTAGAAGTAGAGCTGGTCGCCGACGATGGCGCAGCAGCCGCCGACCGACTGCACGTTGCACCAGTTCCAGTCGCCCTGGTGCTCGGACACCGGGATGAAGGGCCGCCGGTCCGGGCGTGACCAATGGAAGCCGTCGCGGCTGTAGCCGACACACAGCGAGTTGGGCTTGCCCCGGTCGCGCGGCTGGCCCCGCCAGATGGCGAACAGCCCGAGCGTGAGACTCTCGTACGCGACGCAGTCGAGGTTGTAGAGCTGCACCGGGGGGAGGTCCCAGGACTTGACGGGATCCTCAAGGTTCAGGTCGTGGCGCTGCGGATCGAGGGTGTCGGCGGCGATCCACGGCGTGAACAGGTTCCGCCCCTCCGGCTCCCACCGCAGGCCCTGTACGACATCGCTGTGCTCGAAATAGTCGCGCGTGCGGCCTGCCGCCTGCGTGCCCGAGCGCAGGCCGTACACCCACTTGGCCCGGAAGGGGTTGTACGAGACGGTGCTGCGGTCGCCGCACCGGTCGCTCTCGCCGGCGAGGGTCCAGTGGATGCCATCGGGCGAGCAGTGCAGCTGCATCCACTTGTTGCTCCTGCGGACGTCTCCCTCCATCCACTCCTTGACCATCACGCGGAAGATCTTGAAGCGGCGCGCCGGGTCCTGCTCGAGCAGGTCGAGCCACACCGTGCACGAGTCGCGGAAGGCGTCCTCCTGGTCCACGAGCACGACATTGGTGCCCGGGACGACGTCGAACTTGGGCTTTTCCCAATGCACACCATCCTCGCTGATCGCCATGCACGTCTGGAAGTGCGAATGCGCCCCGTGGTGCGTCCGGTACCAGGCCTTGAAGTGCTGGGCCTGCGGGTCCCACCAGATACCATCGCTGTAGATCTCGCACTCCCCCTTCCCGGTGGCCTTCTCCCACTCGCGGTCGGGGCTGATGACGGGCGTCGCCGGGTGCCAGGCGGTCAGGTGGTGGGTGCGCGTGAGGGTGGTGCTCTCGACGAGGAAGTCATCCACGAGGAGCTGGCGGCCGACCTCAATCGGGATGACGGCCGGGGGCGTGACGAGATAGGGGGGCGGCGGCAGCGGCTCCAGCGTCAGCGGCGGCACCCTCGGCGGCCACTGGTCTGGCAGCACGATGCCGTTGTAGAGCGTCTCGCCGGCATGGGCGGTGGCGACCATCGGCAGGACTCCCATCAGGACGAGTGCGAGCTTCATGTGGACGCTCCCTGTTCCTACCGTCCGAGTTCCTCGAGTACGCGCGAGCGGAGAGCCGCCAGCGCCTCCGGTGACGGTGCGGCCATGAGCTTCTCGACTTCGTCGGCCAGCAGCGGGCTCTGTGGCCGGCTCTGTTTGAGCAGCCACAGGAGCGTGTAGTCCTCCGTCCCCTCCCGCCAGGCCTCCCAGCGGCGACTGGGGATCAGTTCCTCGGGGTCACCATTGTAGACAACCGAGTAGAACGTGCGCCCCTCCGGGTACGGCGTCCAGTTGTCTGTCGTGCCGCCCGTGTCGGCATAGTCCCAGAAGCCCTGCCCGCTCATGCCCTTGCGCCAGCAGTCCCAGAACGAGAGACGATAGGCCGCGAAGGCGTCAGCATCCTTGCTGAGCACTTGGTACGTCCACAGGAGGCCGGACTTGCGCGACTGGTCCTGGAACCACTGCAGCAACTCGCCCTTCGGCCACGACAGCATGGGGCACCAGATGTCCACGATCGGGGCCATCGTGTCCAGCACCGGCTGCGTCGCGGCATGGTAGGGGTTCTCGACGACGAGTGCCCGGGGATCAGCCTGGTGTACGGCGGCCCCCGTCAGGGCCACAATCTGGGCCGATGCGGCCGTGGTCGGCTCATCACGCAGGTACCACGCCACGCGATCGTGGCCGAACCCGCGCTCCTTCAGGCCGGCGATGACCGCGCGGAACCACGTGGTGAACCGCTCCTCCCAGAGCGGCGTCCCCGGCTCCAGGCCCTCCTGCCGCAGGGCCACGTTCTTCGGCCACTCGAACCCTGGCCATAGCAGCAGCCATTGGATCGGGCCATGGCTGGCGACCGCCTGGTCGAAGTTGGTCCAGTCGAGCGGCTGCAGCGTGCCGTCCGCGTTGAACTGCGGCCACGGCAGCGTGTCCGAAGGCCAGCAGTACGAGTTGATGCGGTGGGCAACGAGGTCCTCGCGGACCTGCCCCCAGCGGTCCCTCAGGATCGGCCAGTTCTGGTAGGAGTAGTTCCAGGTAGCGATCGGCGCTGTCGCCGGGAGCTGTGTGCGGAGGACGCGGACGGTGATCGGGCAGGTCAGCGGCGGCTGGCCGGCTATGCTGACCTGCACGCGGGACCGGTATGTCCCAGCCTGGCAGTCGGTCGTGGAGAAGTCGCACCAGAGCTGGCGGAAGACGCCTGGGGGCAGGTCCATGCGGCCCTCGCGCAGCCGGGGCAACGGATCGGCAATCAGCCGCCCGCCCTGGGTCTCGACGTGCACGGCCTCGCGCAGCGTCACCTTCGGGCCGGTCGCGCCGGGGCCGTCACAGGAGACACGCACCCGCACCGGCTGGCTGCCCAGGTTGCACAGGTTCAGTGCTGCCTGTTCGCGGTCGCCCACCGCGGCTGTGAGCGAGATTGCGAGCTGCCGACGCTCGGGCACAAGGCCTAGCGCTGGCACCGGGGCGAAGGGATCGGCCGCCCACGCCACGACGCCCCCTCGCTGCTCCAGCCGCCGGGCGTTGAGGCGCGCCATGATCGCATAGACCTCGGCGTCGTACTCATTGTATGGCGGGCCGTGGCGGACGTCCGTGGGAACCGCGAGCTTCACGCCGCCGGCCTTCGCGCGGAGTGCGGCCAGTTCCGCCAGTGCCGTCTGGTCGGCTGCCCGGCGCGCGGTATCCTCGGCCAGCCGCACTTGCGCCTCCAGTCCAGCCTGCAGGCGCCTCTGCTCCATCTGCTGCTCCCACTCCGGCGTCACCTTGAAGGCCTGGAGGTCGTCAAACCACACCGTGCCGGAGGCCAGGTGCAGGTAGCACATGACCGTGATGCGGCCGCCGTTGCCGGAGTCGTAGGGGCCGACCAGGAGCTGTTGCCAGTCCGCAGTGCCGAACACGGCCTCGGTAGCCCGGTCGCGCCCGCCGAGGCCCTCGACGTACAGCCGCGCGCCCATGCTCCCCCCACCGCCCACGACGTTCTCCGCCTTCACCCACACGGTCAAGGCGTAGCGCTGGTGAGGCTCGAGGGTGAGAACCTGCTGGGCGCGGGTGTAGCTGCCGAGGCTGGCGTGGCGCAACCGCAGGGAGCGCTGGCCGCCGTGCGCCACGGCGCCGTCCACGCTCACGGCTTCGGCTTCAGGCAGCTTGGTGGGCCAGACCGTCCAGCCCTGGGCCCAGCCTGCCTCACCCACGGCCTCGAAGCCGGGGTTGGTCAGCAGATTGGGCAACTCCTGGGGCCAGACCGGCATCGGCAGGATCGTGAGCAGGGCCAGCAACACCGAACATCGCATCCCGCACCTCTCCATCGGCCGGTTCCCGGATCCCGAACCCCGCCGTTCAGTTCCTGCAGATCTCGTTCACCAGGTCCACGTAGTACTTGAAGTTCTCGAAGCTCACGTCCGGCGGGACCGCATGGTCCACGAAGGGTGCATACCCGCCCTGTCGCCATAGCTCGGGGACCTTGGACATGACCTCGCGTTCCACGTCCGCCTTCGTGCAGCAGTCGCGCAGGGCGCGCTTGTCTATCGCCCCGATGAGCAGGAGGTCCCGGCCGTAGAGCTGGCGGTACTTGAGCGGGTCGCAGTCCGACGCCACCTCCAGCGGGTAGTGCAGGTTCACCCCCGCTTCCAGCCACAGGGGCAGGAGGTCGTCAATCTTGCCGTCGCAGTCCACCATGATGATATCAATGCCGGCCTCGTGCAGGCGCGTGGTGACGCGCTTCATGGGGTCGAGCATGAAGTCGCGGAAGGCCCGCGGGCTGATGAGCGGGCCGGCCTTATAGCACATGTCCTCCCACATCAAGGCGTAGTCGAAGTCGGGGATCTCATCCAGCGCGCGGTCCAGGAGCTTGAGCATGAAGTCGGCGATGTACTCGGTCATCTCGTGGATGAGATCGGGGCAGTCGGCATACCACAGGGCCAAATGCTCCATGCCCACCCAGTTGCGGATCCAGCCATAGTACGACCCGGCATGGATGCCCAGGGGGTAGTCGCGGTCGCGGTACACGCGCTTGAGGTCGCTCCAGTACTCGGGGTAGCGCACCGCGGCGTTGGGGTCGAGGCGCTCCTTGAAGGCCTCCCACTGCTCGCGCCCGCGAATGGGGTAGGTGAGCCACTGGGACATGCCAATCTCGCGGTCGCTCCAGCGCTTCAGGCGGCCCCCGAGTTCGTCCTCGACGATGCTCCAGTGCTCGGCCTGCTCAACGACCTTGCTCTCGAAGGGCGGCCACGGCGCGGCGTTGAGGGGGACGGTCTCGAGCCGGTCAAAGCCGAAGTAGGTGTTGAAGTGCTGGTCGTGCGGCATCCCCTCGCGCAGCCAGCGCTGGCGCGTCTCGCCGAAGGTCCACTGCGGGTGCATGAACACCCGGTCGGGCTTGCCGAAGCGGAAGGTCTCGTGGAAGCGTTCGCGGGAGGTCATGGGCGGGCTCCTATCATGGGGGCGGGGTCCCTGTCGGCTGCGCCGACACCCCGCCCTGGATCGCCTGGCATCGACGCACGACGGTCGGCGTCAGGGCGTAGTCTTCGACGCCGCCACGGCTCGCCCTGCACGTCAGTATGTATCCCTCGTTGCCGCCGTAGCTCTTGTCATCAAAGATCAGGTTGCCCAGGCAGTAGGCGATCAGGCCCTTGCCGTAGCGGTCGATAGGCCCGCGTACGTGGGCATGGTGGCCGACGACGATCGTGGCGCCGAGGTCCACGGCCAGGTGCGCCATGTGCCGCTCCCAGTCGCTGGGCTCCCGCACGCCCTCCTGGCCCCAGTGGAACGACACGACCACGACATCACACCGCCGCGCCAGCGGGGGGACCGTGCGCCGCAGGTTCTCCTCGCTGAGCATCAGGATGCTCCAGCTCTGTGGGTCGGGCACGAAGTTGAGGTAGGGGAAGTTGCTGTAGCCGATGAAGCCGACGCGCACGCCGGGGCGGGTCACGACCGTCCCCGCCTCGGCCTGCTGCAGCGTCTGGCCCGCCCCGCAGACGGCGAACCCGCGCCCCTCCAGCCGCCGGCAGGTGTCCGCCAGCCCCACCCGCTCGGCGTCCACGGCGTGGTTGTTGGCGAGGTTGACGACGCTGATGCAGGCCTGTCCCAGAGCGTCTACCATGCCTCCCGTGCCCACGAGCGCGTTGACGCGAGGGAAGCGGATCGGGCGGTCGGTCAGGGGGGACTCGAGATTGCAGAAGCCCAGATCGGCCTGGCGGAAGACCGGGGCCACGTTCGCGAAGGGGTAGTCATTGCCCTGCGTCGCGCACACGCGGCGCACATCGCGCCCGAGCATCACATCGCCGGCGAGGGCGAGGGTCACCGTCGGCGCGGGGCGGGGGGCGCAGCCGGACAGTAGGAGCAAGACGAAGACAATGGCTGCCAGCTGGAAGCTGGCGCTCCTACGGCACGGCACGGCGCGACACGGCACGGTGGCCGGTTCCCGCTTCCCGATCTCCGCCGTCCGCCTCAGCATCCGCCCGTGCTGAAGGTCGGCACGCCCTTCTCTTCCACGTCGCGCTTGCCCTTGGCTCCCAGGCTGCTGCGGAAGCTCTTGACCCAGGCGGGGACCTTCGGCCTGTCCGAGGAGTCCAGCTTCTTCTGCCAGTCCTCGTCGGTCATGCGGTTCGCGACGGGCACTGTGAACTCATAGTAAGAGAAGACAGCGCCACGACCGATCATGAGCTTGCCCTGCATCGGGTAGACGACGTAGATCTCCGCCGCGCGCCCCACGCCTTCCTCCAGCGCATAGCTCTCAGCGCCGATGGGGCCGGTGTGGACGTCGGCGACGACGGCCATGTCCTGGTCAGCCGAGGAGGTGATCTCGCTGCTCTCCTCGCTGAAGGTGGTGAACAGGTTCAGGTGGGCGATGTTGTCGCCGTAGAACTCGATGAGGTTGAACTCCTCCTGGGTCAGCGGCTGGTTCTGCAGCTCCTTGACCGAGATGCCCTGGAGGCTATTGAGCAAGGCGATGAAGTCATCGAACTTGTTGCTCAGCGTATCATCCTCGTCTGTGCCCAGCAGCTTGCGGGCCTTGAGGCCGTCGCGCAGTTGCGTGAGCAGCAGCCCCGCGCGCCAGTAGGTGAGCACCTCGGGCTCGACGTAGCCCTTGGGCTTCGGCGGCGGCTTGCGTTCCCCGCCCTCGCCGCCGCATTCGGCGACGACCGACTGCTTGGCGTACAGGATCGTGTCATGCCGCAGCTCGGACCAACTGGCCAGCGCGCAGTTGAGCTGCTTGTCCAGCCACGCCTCCTTGCCCATGAAGGCGGGGTAGCCCTCGGTCTTGGGCTCAAGCAGCAGCTTGAGCGTGTGCAGCCACCCGTTGTAGACCGTCTTGCTCCAGTCCGCGTCCTGGTAGGCGGCGACCTTCCCGCGCAGCACCTTGGTCTGCTTGTCGTAGTTCACGAACTTGGTCTGGCCGTAGACGGTGTCGGCGATGGCGTAGGCCCGCTCCGACCCGAGAATGGACATCACGTCCAGGCCCATGGGGAAGGTGCGCATGTTGTGGGTCCCCGGGTGGTTGGGGTCGTCTGACTTGCCAACGTAGGGGTACACCATCTGCTGGAAGAGGTAGGAGTCGAGGATGTAGCGCTGGCCCATCAGGCGCAGTTGTGGATTACCCGGGAGCTTCGTAAGGCCCGTGATACTGACGGCAATGATCTCCGCCGGGCGCAGGGCCAGCAGCTTCTGGGCGAGGGCGACGATGTTCTGCTCCGGGATGAGCTTGGCCGCATCCTTGGCGTCGCTCCAGAGGCCCTGGCCGGCCTTGATGAAGTCCTCAGGGGTGTTGTCATCCGCGAAGCCGACCATGAAGGCCGTGGGCTCGTAGATGTCCTCCCAGATCTTCCCCAGCGGCTCGCCGTCGTAGCTGCCGTACACGATGTGCTGGGCCAGCAGGTACGCCTGGCGCGCCTGACGGGGCTGCAGGTTCGGCGTCTTCTGCAGGTCGTATAGCGGGAGAGCGACGAGGCCGTACCACATGAGGGCCTTGAAGTAGCGTTTGAGCTTGTCGCTGCGGGTGTAGTGACCCCGCGGCACGAACTGGGAGTAGTCCACATCAAAGTCCGTGACGGGCGAGCGCTTGAAGCCCTCGTGCTGGGCCATCAACACCATCTCGCCCTCGGCGATCCGCGCGATGTCCTCCGGCACGGTCACGCCCCACTGGTTCTGCGGGACGCCCAGGAGCTTCACCGGCACGAGCGCGAAGGCGACATTGAGCCGGGCGGCCTCTTTCAGCTCGGGGGGCAGGTTCTCAGACAGTTTCTTGGTGGTCGCCTGCAGCAGCCCCACGGACAGCTTCTCGGCCCGCTCATACAGCTTCGTGACCTCCATCGTGCGCAGCATGTAGTCATAGAAGACGTGCATGGTGTGCAGCACGGAGTCGGTGGTGACGAAGCTGGGGCGGTGTTCCTTGGGGTAGTTGTTGAGCTCGTAGACGAACTCCATCTGCTTCCAGTTGGCGGGCAGCACCACGAAGCCGTTCTTGGCGATCATCTGCATGTGCTCCGGCGCCAGGTCGCTCTTGAAGTGCGCGAGGTTGGCGACGTTCTTGAGGCCGGGCTCGACGGTGTAGGGCTGCACCCGCGGGGCGAAGGCAGGCTGGTCGCCCAGGGGCACGCTGAAGCTGTTGGCGCTCGTGAACTGGTAGCCGCCGGTCCCTTCAGCGGCCGCCGCCGGCGTAGCGCCTGCCGCCGCCTGTGTCTGGACGGCGGAGGTCGTGGCCTGCTGACGGCAACCGACCAGCAGAGTCAACAGCGCGGCAACCAACAGCAGCAGGAGGTAGTTCCTCATGGCGCAGTCCCCTTTGGTGTCGTGACTGAAGCTGACACAGCCCTACTGTTCGACACGAACATGCCCTATTCCTGTGCTTGTGGCTGCCAGAGCACCTGGAGCTTGCGGACGCTGCGGCGGCACTCGATGCGCAGCCCCTTGCTGCCGCTCTCGGTGCGTAGCGGCGTGACGGTGCCGATGGCGTCGTACTCCGCCGTCCGCCCCAGGCCCCAGAAGCCGAACTGGTTCCAGCGGTAGACCACCACGATGAGCTTGCCGGAGAGCGCTCGCTCCACCGACACCAGCTCCGCCGCGTCGTCGCCGGTGACGTCGGCCAGCGCGGCAGTCACGTATGGCCGGCAGAGCTGGCTGCCCCGCCACATGGGGTACAGGTCGCCCTGCTTGTCCCAGCCGTAGATGAAGAAGCGGCGGGCATAGCTGGGGTCGCGAGCGGTCTGGCTGTAGGTGCACAGTGCCACTTCCTCCGTCCCGTCGCCGTCCACATCCCCAACACTCACGTCCCAGAAGTTGTACTCCGGCTCGGGCGACAACGGGCGCACGTCGCTGATGTTCCCCCACGGCATCAGGTACAGGTGACTGCGCCGGGGCTGAGGGGGGCGCGGGTCCTCGGCCGTCAGAGCGAGGAGCGAGACACCCCGCCGCGGGTGTCGTGCGTTCACCACACGGAGGATCGCGTACTCGCTGTGCCATGTGCCGAAGGCGCCTACCGTCTCAAGGTTGCGGCCGTCAATGATGAGATCCCGCTGCCAGCCGTCGTGAACCGGCGGCCGCACGATGGTCGGCGTCATCGGCAGGAAGCGCCAGACGAGGAGGCCGCCGATGACGAGCAGGGCCAGCAGCCTGACGAGCACACGGGAGGAGATGAGACGACCCAGGGGCGTGGTCATCGCTGTCCTGACGGCCGGGCGGCTGCCCGCAGCGCGCTGGTCAACTCGTGCAGCTCGAACACGTAGCCGAACACGCTACTCGTCTTCCACAGCGCGTACTCCAGGTTCTTCTCGCCCTCGCAGGACTCGCGGGTCTCGATGGCGACGCAACCGCCGCGCACGGCGCTGCACATGAACCCCCGGCGCTTCATGTCGCTCATCCCACAGGGCTCGAACCACAGGCACTCGTCCAGGGCGTAGCCGCAGTAGATGATATGGTCAACCTTCCGGTTGCGCAACAGTCGCGCCAGTTGCCACGAGTGCTGTGCGACGAGGTCGTTGCCCTGCGGCCGCAGGACCTCGGGCATGCCACGTAGCCACGTCTCCTGCCCTGTCGGGGCGACCGCCGCCGTCGCCCTGTCATCCACCGGCAGCGGCAGGTTGTAGAGGTCCTTGTCGTGCTTGGCCCAACGCTGCATGTCGCGGGGGATGGAAGCCTCGTCATCGGCCGGCGGCTTCCCCGCCTCTGCGAGGTACCTACGGCCGAAGTCGCTCTTCATCATACTCTCGCCCACGCCGATGGTCGCTACCTGCAGCCCCACCGCTCGCGCCGCCGCCACCAGCCGCGGCAGCCGGAAGGCCACCAGGTCCATCGTGCGTGGGACATCCTCGACGGTCCCGAGGACGTTGGGGTTCGGCAAGTCGGGCCGGAACTCCGTCTGCGCGGTCAGGCCCCGCTCAGGCAGGTGCATCAGCGCCAGGCAGGTCGTGCTCAGGTCCAATGGTCGCACCTCGGACGTCCAGCCCTGCACGCTCCGGGCCGCGTTGTGCCACTGCGAGTAGTCCCACGGATAGAAGCGGTACCAGTGCCATGGCACCTGGATGGCGGCGGACCTGCGGACGGGCATGGCAGCCTCCTGGGCGACAGCGCACAGCGGCAGGATCAGGGCCGGCAGGGCGAGGAGAACCCACCTCATCTACTTCGCCTTCTTCGCGGCCTGCTCACGCAGCGCGTGGGTCAGCTCCTGCAGGTCGAAGATGTAGCCGAACATGGTCGAGGTCTTCCAGTAGGCATACTCCAGGTTCCCCTCGCCCACGGCCGACTCGGCGTTCTCGATGGCCACGCAGCCGCCGCGCACGGCCGAGCACAGGTAGCCCTTGCGGTCCATGTCGCACATCCCACACGGTGAGAACCACAGGCACCAGTTCAGGGCCCAGCCCGAGTAGATGATGTGGGTGATGCCCCGGCTCTGGAGCAGTCGGTGCAGTTGCCATGGGTACTGGGCGATGATGTCGTTCCCCTGCGGCCACAGTTCCCTGGGGAGAGCGAAGTCGTGCGGTGGGACCTTGTCAGGCTGCGGACGGGGGAGGTCGAAGACATCACGCATGTGTTGGGCCGCCACCTTGGGGTCCTTGGTGATGCGGTCCTGATCTTCGGGCGGCGGGTCGCCCGCCTCCTTGACGCACTGCTCCCAGATCGGCCCCTGCATGTAGATGCCCCCGCCGACGCCGACGTGCGCCACCTGCAGCCCCGCCGCCCGTGCCGCCTGGACCAGCGGCGGCATGCGGAAGGTCACGACATCCATGGTGCGCGGGATCCACTCGATCGTGCCCAGCGCGTTGGGGTTGGGGCAGTCCGGGCCGAACTCGGTGTCCGGCGTCAGGCCCGTGTCGGGGAAGTGCATCAGCGCCAGGCACGTCTTCGACAGGTCCAGCTTCCGCACCTCACTGTCCCACCCCCGGAAGCCCACGGCGGCCTCACGCCAGCGTGAGAAGTCAGCGGGGAAGTGGCGGTAGAGGTGCCAGGGCAGGGAGATCACGTTGGGCTTGCGGGGCATGGTGGACTCCTGTGAGAAGGCAAGCTGGGGCAGCAGAAGCAGCACAATGGCGAAAGTGCGTGGCATCATGGTCAGCCTCCGCCACGCATTTCCCTGCACGCAGCGGGCCAACCTGCGGCAGGCAATGCGGAGGTGAGTGGGGAATTGGCGGACATGCTGTTGTCCGACTTCGATTATGAACTCCCCCCTGAGCTGATCGCGCAGCACCCCCCCGCAGAGCGTGGGCAGTCGCGGCTGCTGGTGATCCGCCGGGACGGCGGGCCGGCGGATGGCCGGCCCCTCCTGCAGCACCGCGTGTTCGCCGACCTGCCGGAGTACCTGCGCGCCGGTGACTGCCTGGTGCTCAATGATACGCGGGTCATCCCGGGGCGCCTGGTCGGGCGACGGGCAACGGGGGGACAAGTAGAGCTGCTGCTCCTGCGCCAGGTGGGGGAGAGGGACTGGGAGGCGCTGGGCAAACCCGCGCGGCGACTACGTGTCGGCGAGTGCGTCACCTTCGGCCCGGACCTGGCCGCCGAGATCATCGCTGCCGGAGAGGAGGGGCTCCGCACCGTCCGCCTGCAGCACGACGGCCCCCTCCTCGAAGTCCTCGACCGTCTCGGCCAGATGCCGCTGCCGCCGTACATCCACCGCGAGGCGCCCGAGAGCGAGGACAAGTCACGCTACCAGACGGTCTACGCCGCCGTCCCGGGGGCAGCGGCTGCGCCCACCGCCGGCCTGCACTTCACGAAGGGGCTGCTGCGGCAGATCGAGGCCATCGGCGTGCGGCTCGCGCGGCTGACGCTGCATGTCGGACTGGGCACCTTCCGCCCCATCCAGGTCCAGCGCCTGGAAGACCACCGGATGCACGCCGAGTGGTACGAGGTGTCGCCCGGGGCTGCCGCGACGATCAACGCGGCCCGGCAGGGCGGCGGCCGGGTCATCGCCGCGGGCACGACCGTCGTGCGCACGCTGGAGACGGTTGCGGACGAGACGGGCGTCATCCACGCCGGCTCCGGCATGACGGAGCTGTTCATCTCCCCCGGCTACCAGTTCCGAGCGGTGGACGGCATGTTGACGAACTTCCACCTGCCGCGCAGCAGCCTGCTGGTGATGGTGTCGGCCTTTGCCGGGCGGGAGCGCGTCCTGGCGGCCTATGTCGAGGCCGTCCGGCAGGGCTATCGCTTCTATAGCTATGGCGATGCGACGCTGATGGTGTAGGACGGCGGGAATCGGGAGCCGGGATCCGGGAATCGGGATTCGGGAATCGGAGCAGGAGGCTGGGCTGATGAGACAATGGTTGGGCTGTGTCGGAGGGCTGCTGATGGTGCTGGCGGCGTATGCCGCCGAGGCGCCGGTGACGGTGACGCGGGGCGACTGGAGCGCCACCATGGGCCCGGGTGGCCTGGCGCTATCCTACGCCGGTGAGGTGGTCTCCAAGGGCTCCTATGTGAATGTCTTCACGCCCGGCTACAAGGGCACGGTGATCGGCACGGCCGGGGCCTGGAAGCCGGGCACGGCGCGGGCGTCGGCAGATGGGAAGACGGTGACGCTGACCGCCGACCTGCCGGGCGGACGCCTCGTCTACGAGGCCGCGCTCGAGGACGCCGGTGTGCGCATCACGCTGCGCGTCACGCCCGCGGCGGGGGCGGAGGTTGGGCCGGTGGAGTACTCCGTCGCCCAGGTCCCCGCCGAGTTCCTCACCGGTGCCGTCATCGAGATGGCCAACGTGGCCGGCAGCGTCACGGCGAGCCTCGCTCTCCCGACGGAGCCCGCCAATGGCGGGCTGGCGCCCGGCGGGCCAGTGATGGCCTTCAAGACCCCCAAGCATAACCTCATCTTCGAAGCGCCTGACTTCGGCACGGTCTACCCCTTTGATGGGCGGCACGACAAGTACGGCTCGCGTCAGGGCATCTGGGCTTTCGCCGGGCCGGCCATGCGCGCCGGAGAGGAGACGGTCAGCGTGTACACCGTGCGCATGGAGCCGCCCACGCCTCCGCGCGTCCCGGGCAAGATCACCATCGGGAAGAGCACGCCGGCCTCAGGGATCCTCCTGGCCCCCGGCGCAACCAAGCGCGAGACCCTCGCCGCCGATGAGTTGGCGAACTACCTGGAGACCATGGCCGGCAAGCGCCTGGAGCGCACCGAAGCCTCCGGCAAGACGGCGCCGGCAGGCGCGATTGTCATCGGGCCACAGGCGCTGGCCACGGGGCTCATCAAGCAGTCTGAGCTGGACAAGGTCGCCCCGGACGGCTACGTGGTCAAGGTGAAGGGCGGACGCGTCGGCATCTGCGGAGCGCGCGACGTGGGGACCATCTACGGGGCCTATGCCCTGCTGCGCAAGCTGGGCTGCAAGTTCTACGCCCCCTCGTGTGAGGTCGTGCCCCACGTTACGGCCCTGACCATCCCCGACTGCTCCCTGTCGGACAAGCCCTTCTATGAGTTCCGCAACCTCGCGGCGAACGTGAAGCTGGGCAACACGCCGAAGGACGACATGATGTCTCCCGCCGAGTTGGGCGAGGAGGGGAACATCGTCCACTCCTCCGCCTACCTGCTGCCCTACGACAAGTACCACCAGGAGCACCCGGAGTACTTCGCGCTGCAGAAGGACGGGCGGCGGCTCAGCCGCGAGTTCCACGGCCCGGACCTCAATGTCCACCTGTGCCTCTCCAACCCGGAGGTCCGCCGCATCAGCGCCGAGCGGATGCTGGCGCTCATGGACAAGCAGTCGGACCGCAGGTTCTTCGGCGTCTCCCAGGGCGACGGCTTCGCCTGGTGCCAGTGCGACCAGTGCAAGGCGCTGGACGCCATCCCCGGAGTGGAGATGACTGACCGGCTCCTCGACTACGTGAACTACATTGCCCGCGAGGTGGCCAAGAAGTACCCGGACAAGCGGATCCTGACCCTGGCCTACACCGACGCCACCTCCCCGCCGCCAACGCGGGTCATGCCCGAACCGAACGTCATGGTGCAGTACTGCCCATACCCTCACCGCACCGACTGCAGCAGCCACGACCTGACCTGCGAGAAGAACAAGCAGGGCCAAGCCGATGTCATGGCCTGGTTCGCCAAGTGCCCCAGGAACATCTACATCTTCGACTACCCGACCGGCTACCAGAACTGGTATGAGCCGTTCGGCAGCTTCTGGGCGATGAAGCGCAAGCTGGATCTGTACGCCAGGAATGGCGTACAGGGGATCTTCTACTGCGGCACGCCGCAGAACTTCCGCAACCTGTTCATCTACGTGCAGAGCGAGCTGCTGTGGCACCCGAACACGCCCGTCGAGCCGCTGATCGCGGACTTCATGCAGGCCTACTACGGAGCGGCGGCGCCGTCCGTGCGCCAGTACTTCGACTTCCTGTCGAAGGAAGTGGACGAGCGGCCCATCCATCAACAGTGCGAGGCAGCCAGCCCGCACACGGTGACCGCCGAGTATGCCGACAAGGCTCTGGCGATGCTGACACAGGCCGAGGACGTCGTGCGCAATGACCGCGCCTGCCTCTACCGCGTCCAGGCCGAGAAGCTCTGCGTTCTGTTCGGCGACCTCAACGCCCGGAATCCGGTCAACGGCAAGCTGGCGATCGGCGAGGCGGCGTTCGCACAGCGGCTGGCGGAGTTCGCCGCCATCGGGCGTAGCCAGCGCCTCTCGCAGTTCATCCGGCGCGTAACCGGCGAGGAGTGGCTGTACAAGATCGCGCGCCTCCGCGTGACGCGCTCCCCCTGGTACGCCGACCCGGTCATGGAGCGCCTCATCAGGGACCCGGCGGGGACGCTCGCCAGGGAGCAGCAGAAGTACGCCCAGACGGCCATCCAGGGCGGCTGGCGGCTGGAGTTGGAGGGCTTCCGGGGTCCGGTGGGCCCGCAGGACTACGCGCAGGAGTGCCCTTCGCGCCGTGCCATCTGGATCTATGGCGTCGGTAGCGCCAACCCGGCCATGTGGACGGTGCTGCACCTGGACGCCGCGCCCCAGAAGCCGGCGCGGCTGGTGCTGACCGCCCAGGATGACGACAAGCCGGGGACCGTGGCGATCCGCGTGACGGTGAACGGGCAGACGGTGTTCGAGGGGCCCAACACGTGCGCGGAGCACAACTGGTCGGCGCAGGAGATCGCGGTTCCGGCAGGGGTGCTGAAAGCGGGGGACAACGAGATCCGCATCGTCACGACCCAGCCCTCGAAGGCCTTCGACCAGGGGTGGTTCATGCTGGCGGAGTGTGCGGTGCTGGTGGAGTGAGGACAACGGCGTCCTCACCCCTGCCCCTCTCCCTCGCGCTCGATAGGGCCGAGCGCTCCGGAGAGGGGAGGTGCTCGCCCACTTTGTGGCTTCGAAGCCACAGAGCGACATCCTCCCTCCCCTCTCCGGAGCGAAGCGAGGGAGAGGGGAGGGGTGAGGAGCAAGCGGGTGCCGTCAGGCCGTCGGGCGCAGCCCGACACGCCGTTGCGCTGCGGCGACGCTGTAGCCTACCCCAGATCCCCCGCCTCATACAGCAGGAGCGCGCAGACGACGACTGCGGCGGTTTCGGTGCGGAGGATGCGCGGCCCGAGGGAGATCGGCAGCAGCCCGGCTTCGCGTCCGGCGGCAGCCTCGGCCGGCGCCAGACCCCCTTCCGGGCCTATGAAGACAGCCAGCTCATCCGGGTGGCCCAGATCCGCCAGGGCGTCGCGCAGCCCGTGCCCCGACTCTCCGGCCAGCGCCTCATCCGGCATCAGCCCCGGCCGGCCCGATTGTCGCCAGTCGGCCAGCGCTTGTTCCCACGTCATGACCGGGGCGACTTCGAGCGGCCGCAGGCCGTGGCTCTGCTCAGCGGCCTCGGCGGCGATCTTCTGCCACCGCCAGCGCTTGGCCTCGGCCTCCCGACCCTCCAGGCGCACCGTCGCCCGGGCCGTCTGCACCGGGACGAGCCGCGCCGCCCCCAGTTCGGTGATCTTCTGGATGATGAGCGGGAGCTTCTTGCCCTTCGGCAGGCCCTGGTACAGCGTCAGGTGCAGGCGCTGGGGCGGGCGATCGGGGAGGCGCTCGACGATCTCACCGGCGATCCCCTCGCCGCCCGCCCGGAGCGACACGCGGTATTCGGCCCCGGTGCCATCGAAGACGATGAAACAGTCACCGGCGCGCAGCCGCAGCACATGGCGCAGGTAGTGGGCTACGTCGTCAGGCAGGACGACATGGGGTGGGGTGATGTGGCCGGGGGGGAGGTAGAGGCGCTGTGGCATAGGCTACCGCCGGGCTGTCATGCAGCCCCAGCTCTCCCGTTCGTGCATGTCCTCGACGTGCAGCCCCACCGCGCGCAAGGCCGTGGCCAGCTCCTCCTGGCGCGCCGCGTAGAAGCCCGAGCAGATCAGTAGCCCGCCCGGTCGCAGCAGCTCCGCCGCGGGCGGCGCCGCCGCGATCACGATGGGCAGCGAGATGTTGGCCACGATGATGTCCCAGCCCGGCGTCACGCCCTCCAGGCTGTCTTGCAGCAGCACCTGGCAGCCATCGCTGACGCCGTTGCGGCGGCAGTTCTCCTCGGTGGCCTCGGTGGCCAGCGGGTCGGCGTCAATGGCCAGCGCCCGGGCTGCCCCGAGCCTCAGGGCGGCGATGGAGAGGATGCCCGAGCCGCAGCCGAGGTCGAGGACGCGGCCGCCCTCACCCCCGTCCCCTCTCCCAGGGGGAGAGGGGAGGACGGCGTCCCCCCCCT
>JAJFUB010000161.1 GCA_021372615.1 bacterium
TGCGGGTGCGAGATCACCCACGGTGCGTACACCAGTTGGGAAGAGAACAGCCAGCGGCGAGGCGAGCTTCTGCACGGCAGCCACGACGAGGACGACCGGCAGCCACCACACCACTACGAGCGGCCATGCCACGTACCATGCGATGTCTGCTTGGTACAAGCTCCAGGCCAGGCCCAGGCAGATGAGCAAAGTCGCCAGGCCGACCGCGATAGCGAGTGGTCGGGGCAGTTGCAGTTGCGGCAATGCCACGCCAGCGCTCTCGCTCCATGTGCCCCAACGCCGCCGTCTAGCCCAGGCAGGCAGCGCCTCTGCCAGTGGCGTCGCAGGCGTGATGTCCCTGCGACGTAGGCCCGTCACCTCCTGCAGGCCGCGGCGCAGCCGATAGAAGACCCGGCTGGTCATGCAGACACCGTCTCCCACAGGCCGCCCCAGCTTCGCCATTACCACTTCGTACAGGTCCCCTACCGTGCGCACATCTGCGAGTTCCTTGTCGGGGAGGTCAATGCGGAACTCATCCTCGAGTGCCATGATGATCTCAATGGCATTGAGCCCCATCAGACATCGCCTCCTGAGCGGACGATTCTAGTGGATCTTCCTGAGCAACTCCACCGACTTCTTGGCGATCAGCTTGCCGGCCTCGGGGACGAGCTTGCTGGAGCAGGCGTGGCGGGGCTCGTACCCGCCGCCCCTGGGGCCCAGCGCCTTCTCGTCGGGCACGTAGCCGACGCAGCCGTTCGCCAGCTCCACCACCATCGTCTGCGCGAACGGCGACTTGGCCTTGATGTCCAGGCCGAAACAGCAGAAGTACTCGGCCGGGTTCGAGACCAGCCCGAGCGGGCCGATGCGGATGGCCTGGATCTCGGTCGGCACCTCCGGCTCGGACTTAATCCACTCGGCCAAGCGCAGCATGTCGTCCGCGTTCACGAAGTCGGCGCTGCGCTCTCCCTGGTGCCCCTTGAGGTACTGCTGCGCCTGCGCGATCATCTCCGCAGTCACCGGACGCATGGCGATGGGCATCACTTCATCGGCCACCGCGAGGGGCACGTCCTCGTGCTTCTCGCCCTCGATGGAGAGCCGCTCGATGACCTTCATCGCTTCGGCGGCGACGGTGGTGCCGACGTAGCGGCCGTAGCCCTCACCGTATTCGCGCGGACGGGGCGACTGGTTGTCCACCTGCGTCACGTCGCCACACGCGCCGTTGAGGAATACCGTGAGCACCTCGGGGCCGTACACGCCGCTGATGGCCTCGCGCAGGTAGTGGGGCCAGTCGGACGAGTACCCCGTGCCGCCAACGCCGACGGTGCCATGGAGCGTGTAGTTGACCAGGCAGCCCAGCAGTGTGGGAGCGGTCACCGACCGCGACTGTTCGGGGTCGGTGACCCCTCCCACGCCGTCCGCCGCGAAGACCGCGATGACTCCCACCTCCGGGTCAGTCGGCCCGGCGGTCTTGCGGATGTCGGGGTTCATCTTCCCCGGGTGGGTGCGCTCGTTGCCATCCTTCATCACAAAGCGGCGGTTGAAGGCGACGCTGCCCTCCTGGCCGCTGCCGATGGCGATGACGGCGGGCTGCTTGGCCCGGTCAGCCTCGGCCACGGCCGCGCCGATCTGTTTGCCGACGAAGTCGCAGTACCACTTCTCGGGGCGGCTGCCCAGACAGTCGCACGTCGGGCCGCCGCAGTGCGTGTGGCTGGCGCCGACCATGATGTTCCCGGCTGTGATGCCGCAGAGCTTGTGGGCGAGCTTGCGCCCGGCCTGCACCGTGGAGTGCTTGACCGACAGCGCGTCGAGCCCGACGAGCGCGACCCGCTCCTCGCCGTTGTCCACGACCATGGCCGTGGCGTACAGACCATCGTGCACGTGCGTCCCGGCGCGCGGGAAATGCCCTCCGGGGACGTTACAGCCCGGCGGGGGCGTGATGTTGGCGCGAGCAAAGCCGACCTTGAGCATGGGAACCTCCTGAAGCGTATGCACCGTGAGGTTCCCTGAACTGAGGAGCTATCCCTTCAGTGATGGACGCGTGTCGGGAGCCTACCCGATGTCCTCGATCTCGACGACCTTCCGGCCCTCCATGGCTTCATCGGCGGCGAAGCCGATGAGGTGGCCGTAGATCGAGTCCTCCAGTTGCGTCGTGGAGAGCGAGGGCGCCTCGCCCCGCACGACCGCCAGGAAGTCGCCCACCAGCCGCAGGTCACCCCCACCGTGCATGTCCATGGACACGTTCATGTCCACGATGTCCTCGCTGTACTCGTGGCCCGCGCGGGCGTCGGGGTAGCGGATCGCGAACTTGCCCTCCTCCATCTCGCCCTCGATCTCGCCGAGGGTGCCGACCAGGTGCATGGTGCGGCAGGGCTTGGCGGTGCCGGTGGTCATGGTGTGGGTGGCGACGCAGCCATCGGCGAAGTGCGCGATGACCGACTGGTGGTCCACGACATCATTGTCGCACTTCCACACGCAGCGGCCGTGGGGGTTGTCGGTACTCAGCGAGCGGAGCTTGTCCTCCTCGGTAGGGGTGCCCAGGTACTCCAGGCAGTGCCAGATGTACGTGCCCCACAGGTTCTGCTCCAGGTAGTGCTTGCGTGCCGAGTAGCGGCAGGTGGGCTCGATCGGGCAGTCCACAGTGCAGCGCGTACCGGCGCCTTCGGGGGCGTATTCGGGGCGGAAGTGCATGAGCGAGCCGAGGCTCGCCACGCGCAGCGGGCGAATACCGCTCTTCATCCAGGCGATCAGGTCGAGGTCGTGGCAGCACTTGGCCATCAGCATCGGGTTGCTGGTGGCCTTCTGGTTCCACTTGCCGCGCACGAAGCACGAGGCCATGTGGTGGTAGCTCACACGCTCGGTGGTGTTGACGGTCACGAGGTCGCCGATCTCCCCGGAAGCCACGCGCTTGCGGATCTCGGCATAGAACGGCGCGTGGCGCAGGACATGGCCGATGCACACGACGCGGCCGGTGCGGCGAGCCGTCTGCAGCAGCGCCAGCAACTCAGCCTTGGTCGGGCAGATGGGCTTCTCGAGCAGCACGTCATAGCCGGCTTCCAGCAGCGGCAGCGTCGTCGGCACATGATCGGCGTCCATGGTGCCGTTGATGATCGTGTCCGCGATCTTGCCGTGGGCGGCCAGTTGCTCGGCGGACTCGAAGCAGTTGGCCTCGGGGAAGCCGAAGCGCTCGCGGGCGCGCTCGCGCCGGACAGGATCAGGGTCGGCGACGCCGATGACTCGGAACTGGTCCGGATGGCGCTGCGCGTATGAGGCATACAGCACGCCGCGGTGCCCGGCGCCGACGATGATGGTGGTGAGGGGTTGGGACATGTGTAGGTCTACTCCAGTGTTAGTATGGGTGGGGCCGTAGGAGCGCCAGCTTCCAGCTGGCACGGGTGTTGCCAACTGACGTGCCAGCAGGAAGCTGGCGCTCCTACGGCAACGGCTACTTGCTGAGCCTCAGGATCTCCTTCGCGAGGCGCTCGCGCTCCTGCACGACCGCCTGCGGGTCGCGGGTGAAGTGCGTCAGGTCCTGCACCAGCGCTGCCGGCACCTCGGCCCGGTCGCCCGGCAGCTTCCCCTCCGCCAGCAGCTTCCGCAGCAGCAGGTAGGTCTCGTAGTCCTCCATGCCGTCGCGGATGTTCTCCAGGCGGATCGTCGCCAGCGGGCCGTTCACGCCGGCGCACATGATGCTGCCATCGCCGTTGTTGATCTGGTAGCTGGCGGGGTTCCAGTCCGTGCGCGGACCGGTAGTGATGAGCGTGTCATTGAGCGGCCAGCGGTTGACGGCATAGTACAGGAAGCCGCCGGGGCGGTACTTGGCCGTCATCGCGCCCATCAGCAGCCGCGCCTCGATGGCCGGGTACTCCACGAACCAGTTGGCGTACGGGTGCTGCGGGCCGATGCAGATGTACCACCAGATGTCGCGCCCGGCCTGCCGCGCCTCGGCGACCTTCGCGGCGTTCACGTCGAACTTCGGCGTCAGCGGCACCCAGATGTCCATGGCCGCGCCATCGGGCCGGTCCAGGCCGAAGCTGGGGTCGTACGCCGTCGTCATCACCGGGATGCCGGCGAAGCGCTGGTGGAGCCTCGTGGCGGTCTGGAAGACGATGTCGCGCTCGCTGGTGGGGCGCTCATCGAAGCAGTAGATGTAGCACAGGTCGCGCACCCCGGCCTCAGTCACGACCCGCATGTAGTCCTCGATCTTCGCCGCCTGCTCGTCAAGCTTGCGCCAGAACGCCTCGGGCTTGAAGTCCTTGCCGGTGGGCGCGTTGATGTAGCTGAGGTTGATGGCGTTGAGGCCCACCGCCTTCAGCTCGCGCAGGCGCGCGGCGTCCCAGGTGGGGACCTGGCCGTAGATGCTGCCGGGGTTGAGGTGGTACTCCTGCAGCATCCAGTCCTCGTACCGTCGGTTCATCTCCGGCAGCTTGTCCTCCGGGTAGAGCTTGCTGGACAGGCCCCGGAACGAGAGGGCCGTGCGGAGGCTGGAGTGGTCCGGCAGCATGAAGTCCCAGACGCGCACCCGCAGGCGCACCTCCTGGGGCCTGGCGCCGTCGGCGGAGACCGTCAGATGGCCGGTGTAGTCGCCGGCTGCGGCGTCCTTGGGCACACTGACAGTCAGCCATAGCGGCAACACCTCCGCCGCCGGGACCACGGGCACGCTGGACATGAAGTCCAGCAGCGGGTCGGGGTACCAGCCCGGCCCGGGGGTGCCGTACGACGGCTGCTTGCAGTCCACATAGCCGACGACCCGCACGGTCGCGGGCAGCGTGCCGCCCTTGCCGTTGCCCAGCGGCGAGAGGTGCCAGGTCACGTTCTTGAGGTCGCCTTCCAGCGGGAACACGATCACCTGCAGGCTTTCGTGCTCATTGCGGGCAGCGCTGAGCGTCTGCGTCCCCTCGAAACGCGAGGCGAACCGGCTCTTGTCCAAGAAGACCTTCTGCATCGGCGACTCGACGCCGAGCACGAACTGGTCGGCCTGCTGCGTCCGGGCATACGCCGCCGCCTGCAGGCGCGGCACCAGCGGGCGCACGGCCTGCAGCTCCCGCGCCAGCCGGTCCGCGCGCCGCCGCGTCGCCAGCGCCTCATCGTATGACGCGATCTTCCCGGAGGCCACGCGGTCGCGCAGCGCCACAGCTTGGTCCTGCAGTCGGGGGAGGGTCACGACGCCCTCGCGCAGATCGGCCGGCAGGGCCTGGAGCGACAGCTTCAGGAGCGCCACTTGCTGCTGCAGCGCGATGGCCTCGCGCGCCAAGTCGGCGCTCCGCGCCCGCAGGTCCAGCGTGAGCCTGACCGCGTCCACATAGAGCGTGTAGGTGCGGGCCGGTTGGCTGACGTAGAAGTGCAACTCCGCTACCGCCGCCGCGTTGATCGTGGCGGCGATGTCCCTGACCGGCACGCTGAGCACCGACGCCTGCTTCGACCCCACCGAGAACGGCATGGCGAAGCGTGCTCCCGAGCTGTCTCGGATATGGACCTTGATCTCGGCGGGGGCGTCCTGCGGGTCGTACACGGTGAATTGCAGGGCGGCGAAGGGAGTGAAGTCCGAGACGGCCAGCGTGCCGTTGGCCGCGGTGGCGATGACCGCCGGCCACTGCTCCTTGCCGGGCGCGTACTGCTCGTATGTGATGGCCGCGGCCGCTCTGCCGTGGGCCGCCCAGGCCGTGGTCTGCGCGAACTGTGTCTGCGCCCGGACTGACCATCCCGCCAGATCGGCGGCGTTCTCGAAGTCGTACAGCAGCAATCCGTCGGCATCCCCGGTCGGGGCAGCGTGGACCACCACGGCCGCCAGGGCCAGCAACGTCAGCATCATCACCCGCATGTCAGCACTCCCTCAACTTGATCGGCGATGCCGCTACTGCCACGGCACCGTGTCCACCATCTGTCCCAGCCGCAGCAGCTTCAGGCAGACGGGCTTGGCGTCGGCGGGGAGCTTGGTCAGGTCCAGCGTGGCCGCCGCGCCCCTGGCGTCCTGGGTGAGTACGTTCTCACCCTTCGCATTCGCGAGCACCAGTTGCCCACCCTTGGCGTCCCTGATCTGCACCTGCCCCTGCGGACGCAGGGCCAGCACGCGGGGCAGGAAGGCGACGCAGGCGACATCGTCCCGGTCCAGGTAGAGGGTGATCTTGCCGCCAACGACCGGCAGCTCCTGACCGGTGAGCAGCTCGATGACGTGCGCACCGCGGAGCGTTGCGGGCACGATGAGCGCCTCGCCCTCGAACGTATGGCCGGTGGCGTTGTAGAGGTGGACCATGACCTTGCCCGCGCCGGCGAAGCGGTTGCCGTAGACGAAGGGCGCGAGAGTGGGGCAGAGGGGGGTGTTGTCGCGCCCCTGGTACACGTCTTCGTTCTCATTGAGGATGTTGTACATGGCTGGTGAGAACGGGCGCTCAAACGACTCCACGGTATTCCAGAACTTCTTGCGGTTCAGGACGTCCATGCCGCGATGGTCCAGCTCGTAGGCCTTGCACTCGAGGAAGTAGAACCGCTGCAGGTTGCACTCCAACGGGCGCAGCGATGAGGCGACCACCGATAGATCATACGTGATGCAGCCCTCGATATGACGGAAGAGGTAGTCATACCCGGGGTGTTCGGTCGTGAGCACCAGGTCGGGCCGCACCTTGTCCATCTCGGCGTGGATCTGCTCGCAGGCGTCGGCCACGGCCTTGTTCCACTGGGTAATGCCGGGCTCCTGGAAGGTGTGCTTGTGGGTCGGGTCGTAGCAGCCCCAGCCGCGATGGCCGTACTCGTCCAGCCGGATGCCGTCAGCGCCGGTCTCGCGCATGACCCGGCCCATCGTCTGTGCCACCCACTGGCGCACCTCCGCCAGGTTGTGGCAGGGGTTCCAGACCTCGTAAGCAGTCGTCTTCTTGCCATCCACGCCGACGACGCCCCACTGCTCGCCGTACTTGCCGCCGATTTCGTTGTTGCTGTCCAGACGGAACGGGTCGGTGTACAGCGTCACCAGCGCGCCCATGTCCTTGTACGTCTGGACTGCCTTCCGGAACGCGGGCAGCCCACCGAAGCGCTCGTTGTAGCCCTTGTAGTCGCCCGGCTGGTTGTTCCACATCATCTGGCCCGTCACCGGGTCCTTGACGAAGTACGGCTGCCAGCCCTTGATCTGCGCCTGGGTCAACACCGTGTCGAGCTTGTCAAAGGGCGTCTTGAACGGGCCCAGCGGCGACCACTCCCACCAGCTCATCAGCTCCACGCAGTCATACCCCGGCTTGATGAAGTCGGTGCGATAGGCGCCGTCCTTGAACAGGATGTTGTGGCCCCAGCCCGGACACTCCATGTCGCGGATGCCCTGGAGGCGCGAGGGGAACGGCCGGAAGGTCCACACTCGGTGCGCCCAGTCCGCGTACGCCTTCATCGCCACATGCCAGTCCCCGGCGTGGACCGTGAGCAGAGCATCCGACGGCGCGAACGAAGCCGTCTTCTGCAGTTCCGCTGCATCGGTCAGACCCGTAGCGCGGGCGGCCCCGCCCGCGCCGCCGGGCTGCCCGGGACGTTCAGCCCCACGCGCCAGCGGCGCACGCGTCCGCCGCTCGTACTCATACGCCACCGACGTCCCCTCCACCGGCTCGAGCGGGTTGGTCCACTTGTACTCCGGCTTCAGGTTCATGGTGAGCCGCTCTTCGTTGCGCTCGGCCTGGCCCGCGGTGACCTTGCGCAGTGCCAGGACCTTATGCCAGCCCTGGTCGTCCAGCGCCCGGATGGACAGCCCGCAGCCGCGAGCCGGACTGAAGACGTCCATCACCTGGTACATGGCCTCGTAGTCGCCATAGCCGCGCCGGATGAGCGCCGGAAGCGTGCTGATGATCCCGCCGCCGGAGGGGAAGAAGTAGTAGTCATCCGCGGGCTTCTCAGAGACGGCCACCCCGGCGATGACCGGGAAGGCCAGCTTGAAGTCCACGGGCGCGCCCCCGGTGTTCGTCAGGTTCATGCCCAGCCGCAGGCCCTCGGCGGTCATCGTGGCCGTGAGCGCGGCGCGCAGAACGGGCGCTGCAGGAGCGGCGGGCGCCACCGTGGGGTCGCGGTCGGTGACCGCTCCCACTGCGCCCGTTGTGGGAGGGGTCACCGACCCCGACCCCGGTAGCGGCCCCTCCAGCGCCGCAGTGAAGCCATTCGGCACCGGTTTGAGCGCCGTCAGCTTGAAGTCCCGGCTGCCGGCATAGCGGGTGTTGCTGACCTCAACCAGGAAGAGCGGCGACGCCTCCGGCTGGCCCAGCATCTCGGACTTCGTGAGCAGGTTGCTCAGCGACCGCAGCGTCAGCTTCTCCCCGCGGGCGAACACGGCTCGCAGGTAGCCGCCGCTGAGGGTCGCCGACTGCGCGTCCACGCGGCACTGCGGCTTGAGCGGGATCACCTTGGGCGTGGCGGCGACGGGCGGAGCGATGTCCGGGGGCGGGGTCTGCGGGTGGATCGTGCGCGAGCCGCTGAGCGTGACGCCGGCGATCGTGACCGGCTGGGCCTGGGCGGTGATGACCAGTCCGGAGGGCTGCAGGGGGCGGCCGGCGGGAAGCTCCGCCCTCAGGCCGGCGAGGGCCGGATCGTTGAGGGCCTTGCCCTCGGACGACAGCCACTGCAGTCTGGGCGCGCCCTGGGCCTGGACGGCGACCTGCAGGGCCTCGAGCGTGTCGAAGGCAGTGGCGGTCCATTCCACGCGCGCCGATTGCCCCGCGGCGAGTTGCAGGCCCTGTGGGCCGGGCGTGACGCCCCGGGCCCCCGCATACAGGACGAGCTTCGCCGGGTCCTCCAGCGCCGGGGTGCGGCCGGGCTGCCAGGTGGCCTTGACCTGCGCCTGGCCAGTGACCAGGTACAGGCGCACCATGTACTCCCCGTTGCCGCCCGGGATGGTCAGCATCTCCTGGGTCCACGTCTTGCCATCGAAGGTGACACTGCTGTTCCCGCGCTTGCGGACGGGGTCAATGCCCAGGTACATGTAGTCGTCGGGCTTGGCCTCCGGGTTGCCGACCTTCCCGGGGGCCTTGTGGATGATGATCTCATTGACGCCGCGGGTCACTTCGCTCTTGGGTATGGCGATGTCGTACCAGTCCGGGTGCGGAGCGGTATTCTGCCTATACACAGGGGCCCCGGCGTCCGTCCGGATGACATGGGAGTGGCCGTTGACGAGCACCTCAAAGGCCTCGTCCAGGCCGTTGACCGCCGGTAGCTCGTGCCAGGAGTAGTCGTGAACTGTCAGGAAGATGGACAGCCGCACGGTCGCGGCCTGGTCCCACAGGGCCGCGGGCACGTCCGACAGGTCCAGTAGCTTCTTGGCCTGGTACGGCGGCGCGTTCTGGTGCGTGACATGGTAGCTCATGTGCCCGCCCCAGTTGCCCGTATCGTCGTGGACGACCGTCACGGCCTCGTTCACAGGCGTGACGAGGGAGGGGACGGCGTAGGCAGAGACGGCCAGCAAGAGGGCGTAGCAGCAAAGTGGCCAGGTGCGCATGGGGGGAGCCTCCGATCAGGTACGGCGCAGGTGAAGGGTGAGTATTCCCGGTGGAGCAGTGGGGTTCCTGCCAGGGCGGCCGCAGGGGGGGCAGATGGGTCGGATGGGCCATATTGCTATCGGGTTCTGCTTGATTTTATTGGGGCGGAGGGGTATGCTCATCGTGGAATATCAGAGGCGGGGTTCCGCCAGTCTGCCAGCGTGCGAGGATTCCAGGTCCTCACCTGCGAGGAGTGTGGAACTTATGTCACACCTACCGGCAAGACTTGTGCTCGTTGTCGTGGCCTCTTTCATCACCTGTACCGGCCTGTGTCTCGCCCAGGGGTTTGACATCGGCAAGACCCTGACTCCCACCTTCTCAGACATCGCCCTGCTCCCTACTCGTCTCACGTACTACAATCTGCACGATGACTCCGCGCGGGCGACGTACACCTGCTGCAAGCCATCGCAGGAGGAGCAGATCCGCAAGGCGCTGGCGGCGAACGCCGCCTTCCTGGAGCGCTACCCGCGGACCGACTACTCCGACGACACTTGCATGCACAACGCCCGCGTGAACTCGGTGCGCAAGAACTTCCGCTACCAGGTCGAGGCGCTGGAGATGCTCATCCAGCAGTTCCCCGACAGCGACCTGGCCGATGACGGCGCCTGGCGCCTGGCCCAGTGCTACATGGGCGACAAGGACCACGCCGCCGCCATCGAGGTGCTCAACATCCTCGTAACCCGCTACCCCGACAGCGCCTGGGCCGATGACGCCCTGTTTGCTCTCTCGCGGGAGCTACGCGAGGTGGATGACGAGCCCGAGGCGGTGCGGGCACTGCGCGACCTGGCGTACAAGTACCCCTCCAGCGACAACTGCCCTGCGGCTCTGGACGCCCTGGCTCAGAGCTACATGAAGGAGGAGAACTACGCCGCCGCCATCAAGGCCTCGATTGACCTGATCCGCCGGTACCCGTGCGCGGACTGCGCCGATGACGCCTACATGCGGATCGCCGAGGCCCATCGGCACGAGGGCCGCAACCCCGATGCCATGGAGGCCTACGTCAAGCTGATTGACCGCATGAGGGGTAGCTCGCTGGTCAACACGGCGATGCGAGAGTACAACACGCTGCTGCGCAACTCCCGCGGGAGCGGGCACCGCATCGCAGGCGAGCTGTACGAACCCACTGAGGAGGACACCGGGCGAGCCGCCCAGGACCTCTTCGACATCGCCATGCACCACCAGAACTACCGCGAGTACGCTGCGGCTGTTCAGACCTACCGTGAATTCGCCGGCCGCTTCCCCGGCTCCGACCAGTATGACGACGCGCTGTTCAACATCGGTTTCTGCTACCAGCAGATGAACATCCTCTTTGAGGACCTCAACAAGGCGAAGGGCCCCGAGGAGCTGTTCAAGCGGCAGACCGAGTTCGAGGACGCCACCGGCGCCTACGGAGCCCTACCCAAGGACAAGCTCTCGGCCGTCCGCAGCGCCTCCGACGCCTTCTCCGTCGTGGTGGACCGGCTGCCGGGCAGCCCGCTGCGCGACGACGCGCTGTATGAGATCGCGAAGTCCTTCGAGGACTCCGGCAAGGCCGCTGACGAGGCCGTCAGCTACCAGGAGCTGGTCATCAGCTTCCCCGGCAGCGACAAGGAGTTCGAGGCCCTCTACCGGATGCTGAAGTGGTACGCGGAGCCCGCCAACTGGGACAAGGCCCAGCAGTTCTACCCGGGACTGTCCAAGGCGTACCCCGGGATCTTCCCCAAAGCGCTGACACAGAACAAGACCACCTTCTACCAGCTCATGGGGGCCTACTCGCGGCACCTGAACTTCGCATGGTTCGAGTCGTTCGACCACCACATCCCCTATGACATGACGGCCACCGACCTGTGCTACGACGCCGACTTCAACATCGGCGCCTTGATGCTGAGCATGGGTGAGACGCAGGATGCGCTGAAGCGTCTGCGCCCGCTGTGTGAGATGCCCAGCAACGACTTCTGCGCTCCGGCCATCTGGCTGGTGGCGCAGGCCCAGGAGCGGCTGGGCCGCAAGGATGCCGCCGCCAACCTGTATGAGAAGTTGATGACGGACTTCGACTGGAGCGGCCTGGCAGATGACGCCAAGATGGCCCTGGCACAGCTCAACGCCGGCGGCGCGGACGCGAAGCGCTACGCCGACCTCGCCGGCCAGAAACTCGGGCGCGATCTCAGCGCCTTCGACTGCTATGTGGGCCAGCAGGTCGTCGTCTTCGCCCCCTACACCGTGTCGGCGAAGATGCGCGAGTACAACATGCCCAACATCTGGGAGAACGCGGCCGGGCTGATGGCCGACTGGACCGGCGAGACAGTGGGTGACAAGGTCCTGGTCTGCGTCGGCGATGGCACCGGAGCCAAGGACAAGGCCACGATCGAGGTCAGCGCGGCCGGCATCGCCGATCCGCCCCAGTGGTCGCTGGGCCTGGAGCAACTGGCCGGGTGCTACGTGACCAGCGCCTGCAGCGGCAAGCTGGGCGGGCTGGAGAAGACCTTCAGCAGTGGGCTGGCGCGATTCGCCGCCGCGAGTCTGCAGTACGACCTCGTGACCGAGACCCGCGACGCCATCGGCAGCGCCGCCGCCGTGGCCCTGCCGCAGGAGGAAGTGCTCCGCACCCGCGAGCAGTCGCTGGCGGCACTGGCCGACTATGTGCGCGAGCAGAAGGGCCCCCAGGATGTGAGCGCCGAGGTGGCCTGCGGCATGCTGTTCACGCTGCTGGACACGCGCGGCTTCTCGCGCAGCAAGCTCGTGGACCGGGAACCGTTCAGGGACCTGTTCGCCAGCCTCAAGCGCGATGGCGGGGGCGCGGAAGGGCTGGCCGGAGCCCTCAATAGCTGCCTGGGCGGCGGGTGTGAGCAACTGCTGCAGCAGTGGAAGCTCGGGCCGGCTCGGTCGGCGATGAACTGAGGGCCCCCCAGCACAGGCGCGGGGCGGTATGGGCCGGACTGTGGCGGGGCGGAGGGGCGCGGGACCAAGCCCGCGACAAGATGAGTAACCCGGGGCGTCTGTAGCCCGCTTCTGACTGCCGTGCGCGGCAGCAGAACGGCGCGCCAGGCGCCCCGTGCATGGCGGGGGAACCTCGCAAAGGAGCAGTCAGGACACGAGCATGGGTGCCATGGATCGCCGCGGCTTTCTCGATACCTGCGCGAAGGGGTGTATGGCGGCGGGGATCGCGCCCATGCTGAGCCGCGTGCCCGACGTGCCCCCGATGGCCATGGGCGCTGTCGGCAACGTGTCCAACGTCCCCGCACGCTACTTCAAGCCGCTTGAGAACCAGGAGATCAAGTGCCTGTTGTGTCCCCGGCACTGCCAGATCCGCCCCGGCGAGCGGGGCCTGTGTGGCGTGCGTGAGAACGTGGACGGCGTCTACGTCACCAAGGTCTACGGCAAGCCGGCCGCCATCCATGGCGACCCGATGGAGAAGGGCCCCTTCTTCCATTTCCTCCCCGCCACCAAGACGCTGGCCCTGGGCACCGCCGGGTGCAACCTGACCTGCATGTACTGCCAGAGCTGGCAGTTCGCCCAGCGCCGCCCCGAACAGACCGACAACGAGAGCCTGCCCCCCGACGAGCTGGTGGCCCAGGTGCGTAAGTACGGCCTGCGCAGCATCACCTTCACATACAGCGAGCCGATGGTCGCGGTGGAGTACCTGGCCGACACCGCCAAGGCCGCCCACGCCGCCGGCATCAAGATGGCGATGCACACCTCGGCGAGTTGCAACCCCGGGCCCCTCAAAGACATCTGCGGGCTCATGGACGCGGTCAACATTGACCTGAAGAGCTACTCGCGCAGCTTCTACGACGATGTGGTGGGCTGCAAGATAGACACGATCCTCGAGAACACCAAGCTGGTCGCCGGCAGCGACGTGTGGCTGGAGCTGACTTTCCTGGCGGTGCCGGGCTACAACACCGACCCGGCGGTCTTCAAGCTCATGTGCCAATGGATCGCCATCACGCTCGGCGACCAGGTCCCGCTGCACATCTCCCGCTTCTTCCCGGCCTACCGCCTGCGTAACGTCCCGGCTACCTCGACCGACACGCTGAAGGACCTGCGCAAGATCGCGTACGACACGGGGCTGCGGTACGTCTACCTGGGCAACATGGCGGGCGACCCCAGCGAGAGCACCTACTGCCCCAAGTGTGGCATGATGGTCGTCCGCCGCGTGGGCTACGAGGTCAGTAACACCGGCCTGGACCTGAGAAGCGGCAAGTGCACGAAGTGTGGGATGAAGATACCGGGGCAGTGGACGTAGATGCTCCTCCCCGCAAGGTAGTGGTAAGTCTCGGATGGACCGCAGGGATTTCCTGAAGACAGGGCTGGTGGCAGCGGGCGCGTCGCTGGGTCCAGGCTTGCTAACCCCGGCGCAGGCCGCCGGCGGCGCGGTCGTGGCCGTGGCGCAGAACGCGGGCCTCGAGCAGATGGAAGAGGCGGTGGCGGCGGAGGTCATCCGCCGCATGACCTTCACGGCCATCGCCGACGCTGTGCAGGCGCCGAGCGTGCAGGAGGCCGTGAAGCAGCTCTTCAAGCCCACCGACGTGGTCGCCCTCAAGCTCAACTGCATCGCGCCGGAGATCTCCCCACAGCCGGCGGTCGTCAACGCCGTCGTCGAAGCCCTGACCTTCGCCGGAGTAGACAAGAAGAACGTCATCATCTTCGACAAAGAGGACCGCGACCTGACCGCCGCCGGCTACACCTGCACCGCCACTGGCCCGGGCCCGATGGTCTACGGCACCGTCGGCCCCACCAAGAACCCGGGCTATGAGGACCGCTTCACCGAGCAGGGCCAGACGGCATTCTGTCTGAGCAAGATTGTCACCCGCGAGGCCACCGCCATCGTCAACATCCCGGTCATCAAGCAGCACACCTTCGCCGGGATGACCTGCGCCCTCAAGAACCACTTTGGCAGCATCCACAACCCGGAGGACTTCCACTACATCGGCGGGTGCAACCCGGCGGTGGCCGATGTGAACCTGGCCCCCGCCCTGCGCCAGAAGCAGCGCCTGTGCGTGGTGGACGGCATCTACCTGCAGTACGAGGGCGGGCCGTCGTACAACGCGGCGTACGTAGACTACTACGGCAGCATCATCGCCTCACGTGACCCGGTGGCGCTGGACACGGAGATCATCATTCTGCTGGACATGATCCGCAAGCAGCACGATCTGCCGCCGCTGGGTGAAGCCATTCGCCCGCCGAAGCATGTCGCGACGGCGGCCTCCTACGGGCTGGGCTGCGGCGACCCGGCGCAGATCAGGCTGGCGGTCCGGAGCGTGTGATCACAGCGCCGCGGCGAAGATCGCTGTCGTCTCGTCGTCGAACAGCACGAAGTCTATCTGCTTGACGGTGGGGGTGGGGGTGTGCTGCAGGTAGTCACGCGCCGCGGCCATGAGGATCGTGGCGGCGCGCTCCTTGGGGAACCCGAAGATCCCGGTCGAGATGGCGGGGAACGAGATGCTCGTCAGGCCCAGGTCGTGGGCGGCCAGGAGCGCCTGTCGGGCTGTGCTGGCGAGCTTCTCATCGCCCTCCGGGTCGCCGCCGCGGGGGCCGACGGCGTGGATGACATAGCGGGCGGCGAGCGTCCCGGCCCCGGTCACGGCCACCTGGCCCTCCGGCACGAACCCGGCGGCATCGGACTCGCGCTGGATCTCCGGGCCGCCGCGGCGCACGATCGCCGCCGCCACGCCGCCCCCGTGCTGCAGCCATGAGTTCGCGGCATTGACGATGGCGTCCGTCTCGGCCAGCGTCAGGTCGCCCTGCAGCACGCGGATGACGCCGGCGCCGGCTTCGGCCTGCGCGATGAGCTTTGACATGGGATCACCTCGGTCGTCGGGCCCGTATGGGGGAACATTCCACCCCCCCGCGCGTCTGCCCTTCAGGTGTGCGGGCGAGACTGCCCGCGCCGCCCGTCATCTTCAGGAAGACTGACATGCCCAGACATCTTCTCGTGCTTCTATGCGTTACCGTGAGTTCGCTCACCGGCGTCGCCGGCGCCGACGGCCTGCAACGCGTATTGCAGGCCTACCAGCGCGGCCAGTACGAGGAAGTCATCCGCCTGGCGACTGACGCGCTTGACAGCCGCCAGCCGCAGCCGGAGGCGTACCACTACCTGCGCGGCATGGCGGCCTTCCGCATCGCGTGGTTCGGGCAGGCGGAGGAGGACCTGGCGCCCCTGGCCGCGCGCGGTGAGGGCGGCGCATGGGGCCAGGCGGCTGACCTCGTGGCGCGGATCCGGCGCTCGCGTGAGCTGGCTCCGCGGAACGTGCGGGAGGTCGTGTCCGGCCGCCGGGTGGTCTTCCGGGTCTACTTCGATGAGGATGACAAGTGGACCGGCGCTCTGTTCAACGCCCTCGACGACACCTATCGCGTTGTATGCGATCTCTACGGGATCAGACCTGTGGAGACGGCCGTCTTCGTGTTCGCCGACCAGGACCGTCACACGGCCTTCGCCGAGACCCTGACGGGGCAGGAGCTGAGCAGTTGGGCCTGGGCCAGCGGCGGTAACGGCATGCTGCTCTTCTGTCCGTACGCGCCAGGCAACGACTACCGCGAGTCGCCGAGCCAACTGCCCGAGTGCACCGCCCACGAGTACAGCCACTGTGTGACCCACCGTGTGCTGGGCAACGCCGCGATGCCGATGTGGCTGGATGAGGGCCTCGCGATGCACTGCGGCGCCCTGGTGCGCGACCGTGAAGTCGAGGACAATGATCTAGCGCTCACGCGCATGTGGACAGCCAAGCAGATCCTGCCCCTGCGAGCCGTGACGGAGCGGAACACCTTCTACGACGAGCAGATCGCCCCGTACGCCTACACGCAGGCCTACGCGATGGTGCGCTTCCTCATGTCGGAGTTACAGCGTGACGGCCTGCTCGAGGTGCTGAACAACCTCAAGCACGGGGGCAACTTCAACGCTGCGATGGAGGACGTCTGGGGCGGCAATGTGGACGCCTTCTACGAGGACTGGCTGGCCGCGACGCAGCGTCGCGTGCAGAAGTTCAAGTGACCGCCAACAGGTCCAGATCAGTCGTAGACGCGCTTCTCCCGCCACTCCCGCCACGTTGCCTCATACCACGAGTCATCGTCCGGCAGCGGCCGCACCGGCGTTGGCCAGGCCTCGAACTCCCCGCGTTCGTTCAGCCGCACCTCGATGATCTCCTGGCGCATCTCCAGATTCTCCGCCCGGTGGGGCAGGCGCGGTCCCTGCGCCGTCTCGACCACGAGGTTCCCCTCGCGGTCCAGCACCATGTACGCCCCGCGGCTGCCCCCGCCGCGTGACAGCAGGTCGGCGATGGCCGTCAGGAAGGCCACATGAGTCAGGCACAGGTGGTGGTTCTGCACGGCCTCCGGGAGTTGCTCCGGCCCGGCGACGCGCATCCCTGAGCGGATACGCCTGAGCAGCTTGCGGGCATCGTCCAGGGCCTCCTGCACGCGCTCGGGAGACCGCACGAAGGCCGCGTCCTCGGTCATGCGCTGCTGGATCTCGCGGCGCACGTCGGCACAGCGCGGCGCCCGAGTGGTGGCCGTCAGATGGCCCTTGAGCAGGCTGATCTCCTCGGCAATCTGATCGCGGGTGACGGCGAGCAGCTCCGTCTGGTCCAGTGTCTTCGGCCCATGGGCGGCGATGCACTGCGCGGCTCTCATGCCACCGACCTGCCCGGAGTTCAGCGCGCTGCCCCCCGGCCGGATGCCGTGCGTTCCGGCCACTTCCCCAATCGCGAACAGGTGCGGGATGGTCGTCTGCCACCACAGGTCCACGCTCAGCCCGCCGTTGCAGTGCTGCGAGCACACCGCAACCTCGAGCGGCTCGCGCAAGTCCACCCCGTGCTCGTGATAGAGGTCCACCGCGAGGGGGTTCATGTGCAGCAGGCGGCCCAGGGGGGTCTCCTGGGTCGCGCCCGAGCGCTCCAGGTACGTCCGCGCCTCGGGCGGGAGGGAGGCGAGGGACCACGCGTGGGGCGGCGTGTCCTCACGCCGCCGCCGTTGCGCGCGTGAGGACACACGCGCCCACGCGGCGCCCTCTGCCGGCGCGACGTTGTGCGTGAAGTCCATGTACACCCGCCGCCCGAGCTGGCGCTGCTCGTGGACCGCGATGTCCACCAGCGACGAGCCGTACTCCTGCAGCCGCGCGGCGTGGAACGGCCACTGGTAGCCCTTCAGGAAGATGGCTCCCGCGATCTGCTCAGGCGTCTCGTAGTAGTCACGGAGGAAGTCGTAGCGCTTGCCGCTCTCGTCGTCGCTGAAGTAGCTGGGGATGACTTGCTGGTACGTGCCCGACAGGTTCCACCGGAATCCCGTGGACGCCAGACCGAACTGTGTCTCGCTCAGGTTGTTGGCCTGAGCCCCGATCTCCAGGGCGAGTCCGTGGTTGCCGATCTGCCCGGGTGGGTAGACCGACAGCTCGTACATCTCGCCCGGCCCGCCCGTGGCGAGGACGACGTTGTCGGCGAAGAAGACCGTCAGGCCCATGTCCGGCGCGTCGAGGCGTTGGCGATTCAGGGCCAGCGCGCCGACGACGCGTGGGGCTGTAGGGCGGGGTACAAGCCCCCGCCCTACAGTGAGCAGCCGTATCACCTCGTACCCATCGAAGAACTGCGCCCCGGCCTGCCGGAGGCGCACCAGGGAGCACTGCACCATCTGCATCGAGGTCTTGGGTCCGGCCGACGTGGCGCGTTGGCGCGGGTCGTGGTCGGTCTTGTAGCCGACATAGGCGCCATAGCGGTTGCAGGGGAACTCGACTCCATTGCGCACGAGGTGGAAGAACTCCGGCAGCGACCCGAGGGCCTCGACATAGGCCAGGTCGCCGTGGCACATGCCGCCGTTGAACAGCGACCGGGCGAACTCCATCGGGCTGTCGGGCACGTCGCCGAACACGCCCATCTTGTAGTACGTCTGCTTGTCCGAGCCCGAATTGTTGGAGGTTCCGGCGCCCAGGCAGTCGGTCACGATCGCAAAGTCCTGCCCGAGTTCGTGCAGGTGCTCGGCGCAGTTGAGACCGGCGGCGCCGGACCCAATGATGAGGTTCGGGACGGTGTAGACAGGGATGTCGGCGAGGCCGGCGATCTCGATGTGGGCAGCGGTCATGGCATCACCTGGAGTTGGCGGATGGTCAGGCAGGAACAGTATAGCGCCTGGGCGGCGGCGGGGGCAATGAGTTCGGGGGAGGCCAGCAGGAACCCCCGGGGGAGATGGCGAAGTTACCACTTGAAGACCCATTCTGACCGTCACTCGGGAGGAGATGTGTCCTATGCGTCGTGGCTTTACGCTCATCGAGTTGCTGGTCGTGATCGCGATCATCGCCATACTGGCAGCGATCCTGTTCCCTGTCTTTGCCAAGGCCCGCGAGAAGGCCCGGCAGACCAGTTGCCTGAGCAATGTGCGCCAGCAGATGACCGCCTGGGTGGCATATGCCCAGGACTACGACGAAGTGACCGTGCGCAACACCGTCAACTACTCAGGCATGATGGCGACGGGCTATCCGCCAGCCGGCACGCCCCCGCTGCAACTGTGGCACCACAATCTCCATCCGTATTGCAAGAACGTGCAGATGTGGAACTGTCCGAGCTACGGCAACACCTACTACGGCCAGTACGGCAGCCCGGGCGGGTATGGGATCAACACCTACGTGTACGGCGTGGCCCTCGGGACGATCCAGCGGCCGGCGGAGATCGTCTGCATAGGCGAGTCGGCCGACGACAACGCCGGGAAGGCCTCGTACTACATCATGGACTGGGACACGCGGCTGGGCTCCTCTTCGGACAATGCCGCGCCGGTATCCGACCGCCACAACGACGGCGCCAACATCGGCTTCTGCGATGGCCACGCCAAGTGGCTGGGCTGGAAGAGCATCAGCTTCCGGGACGGCGCTGAACACGCCACGCCGCCTGGAACGAACGTCTGGTACTAAGCCGGAGAGGCCGAACCCGGCGCATCGGGACAACTGCGGGCGACGGCTCGGGGCGCATTCCTGCAAGGGGGTGCGCCCTTTCGTCTTGAGGGGAGTGGTCCTGGTGAGGCTGGCGCGAGCCGAAAGCTTCCGGGAAGTTCCGCGTGCGGCGCCAGGTTGCTGAGGTCGGGCGGCGAATAACTCTTTGTTGTATGTACCTTGAAAGGAGGAATGTCCGATGCGTCGTGGTTTTACCCTCATTGAACTGCTGGTCGTGATTGCGATCATCGCCATCCTGGCGGCGATCCTGTTCCCTGTCTTCGCGAAAGCGCGCGAAAAGGCGCGCCAGAGCAGTTGTCTCTCCAATGTCAAGCAGATGGGTCTGGCCTTCCTGCAGTACTCCCAGGACTACGACGAGATGCTCCCGTGGTACGTGGACACCAACTACAACTTCGCTACGATGGCCTGGTACCAGATCATGCAGCCGTATGTGAAGAACCAGCAACTCTGGACCTGCCCGTCGCAACGAGGCGGCATTGACTACGGCGTGGTGTACAACCACGTCAGTGGGGTGGGCACCAGCAAGCCTCTGGCGGAGATCCAGTTCCCGGCAGAGACCGGGATGCTGACCGAGACCGAGGGTCAGAACACTGCAGCCGGCCGGAGCGGTACGCTCTACCTGTGCTATTGCCCCTTCCACTGGGGGCAGGGCGCCATCAGTTGGGCGTACTACCGGGGCCTGGCCTGGCCGGGGCGTCACAATGATGGCAACAACTGGTGCTTCGTGGACGGCCATGGCAAGTGGCTGAAGTACCAGACGGCCATCACAACGCAACGGCTCTGGAACCACTAGCCCCATCCAGACTCAGGAGCAGCACCGCGCGCGGCCACCGTGGCCGCGCGCGTTTTCGCTCCGGGGCGCCTGCCAGGGAGGTGTTCGACTCGCCCGCCGGGAACACAGGGCGTGACTACCGGCCTGAGCGCCGGAATGCTGGAGGCATGAGATGGCGAACCTTGGCTATGACGATACCCCCTTCCTGCCCGGCGGCAAGTGGCGCGTGCATGACGGCACCCGCCCCCAGCCCCCGGTTGTGACTCCCGGCAAGTGCAGTGCCTGCCCGCCGTCCGATGCGGTTGTGCTGTTCGACGGCACCAGTCTGGACGGCTGGGTGCAGAAGAAAGATGGCGAGCCCTGCGCCTGGAAGCTCGAGAACGGCTACATGGAGGTCGTGCCGGGTACCGGGCAGATCCAGAGCAAGGCGAAGTTCGGCTCCTGCCAACTCCACCTGGAGTTCGCCGCGCCCGAGGTTGTCAAGGGCGAGAGCCAGGGACGCGGCAACAGCGGCGTCTTCCTGATGGGCCTCTACGAACTCCAGGTCCTAGACAACTACGACAACCCGACCTATCCTGACGGCACCGTGGGCGGCATCTACGGGCAGTACCCGCCGCTGGCCAACGCCATGCGCAAGCCCGGCGAGTGGAACACCTACGACATCGTCTGGGAAGCCCCGGTGTTCAACGGCCCGCAGCTCATCAAGCCGGCCTTCGTGACCGTGTTCATCAACGGGATTGTGATGCAGAATCGCCAGCAGCTCCTGGGCGTCACGAACCACCGCGTGCTGACGACCTATGCGCCGCACGATCCCGAGCTGCCGCTGGAACTGCAGGACCACGGCGACCTGGTGCGCTTCCGCAACATCTGGTACCGCCCGCTGTGCTTCTGCTGCTGCAAGGGATAGAGCCATTGATGGAGCGCGGGCTTTCCAGCCCGCGAGCGCGTGTCGCGGGCTGGAAAGCCCGCGCTCCATCGTGCCGAGGAGACCTCCCATGCCTGAACGCCTCGTCTACATCAGCGGCGAGTACTACCCCGAGGCTGAAGCGAAGCTCTCGATCTTCGACTCGGCCGTGCAGCTCGGGGACTGTGTCACCGAGTCCACGCGCACGTTCGCCCAGAAGCCCTTCAAGCTGCGGGCGCACGTCGAGCGGCTGTACAAGTCCCTGAAGATCTGCCGCTTCGATTGCGGCCTGACCGTGGATGAGATGGAGGCGCTCAGCCTCGAAGTGCTGAAGCGCAACCTCCCGGCCTACGGGCCGGACCAGGACCTGTGGCTGGTGCACAACATCTCGCGCGGGGCCTACCCGCCCAGCGGGGACCAGTCCACCAAGCGCCAGGCCACCATCGTCATCCACACCGCCCCGATGGACCTGCGCTACTGGGCGCGCTTCTATGTCCAGGGCTGCCACGCCGTCACCCCTCCCAGCCGCGCCATGCCCGCGGTCTCGCTGGACGCCAAGATCAAGAACCGCAGCCGCATGGCGTACACGCTGGCGGAGTTGGAGTGCAAGCTGGTGGACCCCAATGCCCAGGGCATTCTGCTGGACATCAACGGCTACCTGGCCGAAAACAAGGGCGGCAACTTCTTCGTGGTCAGCAACGGCGTGCTGAAGACCCCGCGCACGCTGCAGGCCCTCGCCGGCATCACCCGCGAGACGTGCCTGGAGATCGCCCAGAGCCAGGGCCTCCCGACGCTGGAGACGGACCTGCAGCCGTATGATGTCTACACCGCCGACGAGGCCTTCTTCACGAGCACACCGTACTGCATCATGCCGGCGACGAAGTTCAACGGTCTGCCCGTTGGCGACGGGACGGTGGGGCCGATCACCAGACAACTGCTGCAGGGCTGGGCGGAGCTGACCGGCGTAGATGTGATGGCGCAGGCGTTGGGGCAGTTGACGACAGAGGAGCGGGCAGAACTGGAGGCGTAGGGCCCGCCCTGTCCAGGCACGGCGAGACCATAGTCACCCGACCACAGCCAGCCTACTGGGACTGCTTCAGTGCGTCCAGGATGGCCTTGGCGAGGTCGTTGCGAGGCAATACGAGCTTCTTGGCCTTGTTCACCTCGAATTCGACCACGAGGGGCTTGTCGCCCATGAACTCGTACCGAACGCAGGTATTGCCGTTCGGCAGCGTGTTGATGTATGACGCTTGACCGCTGCCAACGTCCTTGCCGGGGTACTGCTGCATGAGCCGCAAGCGGAGGGCGAACAGGCCCATGCTAATGTCCCCGCCGCCGACCTTGTAGTTCTCCAGGTAGTCCACATCCTCCGACAGGGATGCCCCGCCGGTGCTGGACGGCGCGAAGGCCTTGGCGACCGCGTCCGTGTACTTGGTCGTCTCCTGGGCGACCTGCTCCCGTGTGGCCTCCACCATGGATACTCTCATGAGGTGCGAGACATACTCCTCTGTGCCGGCCTGCTCGGCTTCGCCCTGAAGGAACTGGCTGAAGAAGTCCGTCGAGGCCTTGAAGTCCTCGAAGTCCCCGACCGTCTTGTCTACCTTGACCGCGCGGTCAAGCCAGGGCATGGCGTCCCTGATCTTGCTCTGCTTGGGTCGCCCGTTGGGCTGGATGAGCAGGTGGGCTGCGTACAGCCGATAGGCGATGGCCGCCTGGCGCGGCGCCTGCCTCTCGTAGGAGACGTTGCTGGCTGCCTGCTCCGCCAGCCGTTTGAACTTGTCATCCAGTCCGCCCAGGACAGTGGTGTCGGAACAGCACTCCTGGGCCATCGCGGTGACTTCGCTCCGGAAGGAGGCCAACTCCTCGGTAGGCACGGGCTTGGTCATAAGCCGCGCGCAGCCGCTCCCCAGCAGCACAAGAGCTGCCGCAATCCAAGCCGCGCCGATACTGGCTGCCATCCTGGTACGCGAGGTAGCGAGAGCATTGCGGTCGCGCGCGATGAGGCACATGGCAAGCTCCTTCTGTCCCTATGGATTCACGTCAATCTGGTACACATTCTCCTTGGCCGCGCGATCAACAATCTGGCGCGTGTACTCATCTATCTTGTCGTCAGCGCTGCCCAACAGCGCGAGCTTCACTACGTGTCGGGTGGCTCCGTAGGCGTCGTATGAGGCCGAGGTGCCGTCCGCCAGCTTCGTGAAGTACTTCTCACACACGAGGAGGTCCTGGTTCGTGGTGACCGACGGATTGATGGCGCGCAGCTTACGCAGTGCGGCCAGGCCCTGGCGTAGCTTCGCATCCGTGGGCCGCTCCTTCGGGGCGAAGAGCAACGAAGCGGTATACATGCGGTAGAGCGCAGCGGTCTCGCCGGGCGCCTCCTCGCCATAGCGTGGGTTTGACTCGACCTTGGCTGCGAGTTGGGCCAATTGTGTTTGACGACCAGCCACGACTGCAGGATCCTGCATGCAGGCGTTCGCGAGCTCAAGCACCTCAAGCCTCATGTCATCCACTTCGCGTGCCGTGACGGGGGGACGGAACGCGGGCCGAACTGACAGCCCCAGACCCCCGTTGCGCTGCAGGATTGCCAGCCCCACCGCCAGGACCAGCACGACTGCGGCCAGCGGGACAGTGATGCCTAGCACCCGCCGCCGGCGTCGTCGCAGGGCGGCCCGGTCCACCGGGCCACGCGCCGTGCCACCTGCGGCCTCGGCACTGGCTGCCGGTGGAGTCGGCGACGCGACGCCGACCGGCGGAGGCACCGATGTGGAGGCCGGTGGCACATCAGAAGGGGCCTCGGTCAGCGGCGCGCCTTGCCCGGCAAGCGTGACGGCCCCCGCAGCAGTGTCTCCAGCCAGCACGCGTGCGACGGCCTGCGCCAGCTTCTCAATGTGTTGTTCCAGCGGAGGGGTGAGGGCATCAAGCCAGTGCGGTATGCCCAGGTAGTACTGCATGTCGGGGGATGCGGGCGCGTCCTCGATGCGGAACGGGAGAATGGGCTTCTCAGCCTCCGCCGCACTCTGGACTTCGCGCAGTACATCACTCGAGGAGTTCGAGTGTGTGGAGAAGACCAGCACGAAGACGGAGCACGCCTGGATAGCTGTGACAATGGCCCCGGCCCACGTCTGTGAGGGCAGTATGTCGCGCGGCGCGATCCAACAGCGAATGCCGCGACCCTCCAGTCGGGCGCAGATGGCGTCCGCGGTCAGCTTGTCACGAAAGGAGTAGCTGATGAATACGTCGGACATAGGCGTTCCGTAATCCGCATCATGATCATGCGCCAGTGTCCTATTCCTCCTTGGGCACGCCATCTCCTGCTACGGTTTGGCATGAAGCAGGACCTCGCGGCACCGGTGGCGAAGTGACGACGACCATAACGAAGAGGTGGCCCCCGATGCGCTACGTTGCACGCCTGTTGATCCTGATCGCAACCGCCGCCCCCGTACTCGCTCAGCCCGGCCGCCTTCCGGCCACCAAGAAGCTCATCGAGTACGGCTGGGATGTGCCTGATCCCGCCTTCGTCGCCAAGAACATCACGGAGATGGAGAAGCGCCCGTTTGACGGCCTGCTCATGCGCGTGGCCGGCAAGGGGCGGGGGAGCATCTTCTCCGGCGGCAAGTGGAACCCGAAGGACTACCAGGCCGACATGGACGCCCTGGCCAGCATCAAGTGGGGCAAGTTCAAGCATAACTTCCTCATCATGTACGCCGCCTCCGAGCAGGACTGGTTCAGCGACAAGGACTGGGCCAATGTGCTCAGCAACGTGGCGATCATGGCCCGGTGCGCCAAGGCCGGCGGGTGCTACCTGGCGTTCGACGCCGAGCCGTACGGCAAGAACCCGTGGAACTACGCTGAGCAGAAGCACGCCAAGGAGAAGAGCTTCGCCGAGTACAGCGTGAAGGCCCGCCAGCGCGGGCGGCAGTTCATCAAGGCCATCGGCAAGGTTCTGCCGGACAACGTGATGCTGACGTTCTTCACCTTCAGCATCTTCGCCGGGCAGATGGACGTCCAGGACCCCGCCAAGCGTGAGGAGGGGCTCAAGCAGCACGGGTACGGGCTGTACTACCCCTTCCTGGTGGGGATGCTCGACGGCATCGGCCCGCGCATGACCATCACGGACGGCAACGAGCCCTCGTACTACTACGGCAACTCCGAGAGCTTCTACGCGGCCTACCACATGATGCGCCAGCGCGCGCTGGGGCTGATCCCGCCGGGGCTGGTGACGAAGTTCCAACTCAACACCCAGGCCTCGCAGGCGCTCTACATGGACTATGTCTTTGCGCGGGTGCCGTGGCCGAACATCCCCGCGAAGTTCATGACCCCCGAAGAGCAGGCGAAGTGGTTCGAGCACAATGTCTACTGGGCACTGAAGACGACCGATGAGTACGTGTGGTGCTACACCGAGAAGATGAACTGGTGGACGAACAAGGACGTCCCGGCGGGCATGGAGGAGGCCATGGTGCGGGCGCGGGAAGCCATCGCCGAGAACCGCGGCCTGGGCTTCGACCTGCGCGACCGGATGAAGGCGATCGAGGACCGGCGCAAGGCCGAGATCGCCAGCAAGCTCGTGCGGCGAACCGCCGAGGTGAAGATCCTGACCGGCGCGCCCATCCCGGTAATCGATGGGAAGCTCGACGACGAGGCCTGGCGCCGCGCCACGCCCCTGGAACCCTTCATCGGCTACTTCGGAACCAAGCCCGAAGCCCTGAAGGCCAAGACCCAGGCCTTCGTCACGTACGACGCCGCCGCCCTGTACATCGGCGTTCACGCCGAGGAGCCGCAGATCGCGAAGATGCAGGCCGTCGGCGGCAAGCACGACGACGCGGTGTGGAACGGGGACAGCCTCGACCTCTTCCTGACCAAGGAGACCTCCGGCAGCCCGTACTACCACTTCATCCTCAGCCCCAAGAACGTGCAGTGGGATGCGGCCTTCGACACAGACAACGACATGAGCTTCGACCCGGCGTGGAAGAGCGCCACGCAGATCGGGGCGAAGGAATGGGTGGCGGAGATCGCCATTCCGTGGCAGGACCTGAAGATCGGCCCGGTGCCGGGCATGAAGCTGCGGGCCAACATCTGCCGCCAGCGCCTCACCGACCGCGAGCAGACCTGCTGGAGCCAGACGGTGAGCGGCTTCATGGAGAGCGACAACTTCGGCACGTGGGTCCTGCGGTAGGGGATGGGGGAGAGCCCCCTGCTTCACAGGCAAGGAAAGCGGCGCGGCCCACCTCTGGTGGTGCCGCGCCGTGTCGCTACCCTTGCCCCGGGCTGCTACTCCGCGAGCACCTGCAGCATCAGGTCCAGGTGGTCGGTCAGGATGTAGTCTACCCCGGCGCCGATCAGTTGCCGCATCTCGGCGGCGTCCGAGGTGCCGAAGTAGTTCACCGTCACGCCGTGGGCATGGAGCTTGTCCACGACTTCGGGCATGCAGTCGGCCCAGCCCCAGAGCTGGATGAACTGCGCGCCCAGGGCGATGGTGCGGTCCGGGTAGTCGCTGTCGGGGCCGCGTTGACCCTCCAGGCTGCACCAACGCATCCCCGGCGCGATCTGCCGCGCCACCTCGATATGCGCCTGGTTGCACGCGAAGAAGCCCTGGTCAGTCTTGCCGTAGCGCTTCATCTCGGCCACCACGAGCGGCACGTAGCGAGGCTCGAGGTAGAGCTGCACATTCAGCAGCGGGCCGGGAGGCACGATGGCCAGCAGCTCGGCGAAGGTGGGGATGCGCGTGCCCGCGAAGCGCGGGTCCTTCCAGCTTCCTGCATCCAGGGCCTGGATCTCCGCGAGCGTCAGGTCCGTGGTCTTGCCCGTGCCGTTCGTGGTGCGGTCCACCTTCTCGTCATGGATGACGATGAGCTGCTCATCCCTGGTGACGCGCAGGTCGAACTCGAGCTGATGCGCGCCCTTCTGGATCGCCAGTTCGAACGCCGGCAGCGTGTTCTCCGGCGCGCAGTGGTTGTCGCCCCGGTGGGCGCACGCCATCGTCCTGCAGGTCGCGGACATCGCTACACCAGCCTCTCATTGGGCTTCTCTACCGGCTCGAAGACGGCGACATCAAGCCGGGCCAGTTGCTCCAGTGTTGCCACCAGCGGCGGCAGGGCCCCGGCGATGAGCTGCTCGCCGGCCTCGGCGTTGGCGAGCTGCGGATCGCCCACATAGCCCATCCCGCGCGTCACCCAGCACCAATCGGGGAAATGCCGGAACTGCGCCGGGGCCTCAGGCGCGTAGCTGCGGGCCTCGTTGGCCGGCGGGTGGGTCTCCATCCAGGTGTACTGGGGGTTGAGGGCCAGGTTCAGCGACGTCTCGGACGCGCAGCCGTGGCCACAGGACTTCTCGCCGAACTGGCCCCAATCCATGCCGGTTGTGACCATGTAGTGGAAACAGTGCAGGGCCGGGTAGTCGCGCTCCAGCGAGTGGCAGATGACTGGCAGGAACATGCTGTTGCCGCCGTGCATGTTGAAGATCAGCAGCTTGCGGAAGCCGTCGCGCACCAGACAGCCCGCGATGTCGTGGAACAGCCGCATGAGCGTCTCTTCGGTCACGCCGATGATGCCGGGATACTGCGGGTTGCGGTCGTTGCCATGGTGGCAGACCAGGGCATAGGGGATGGTCGGGAAGATCACGAGGTTGGCCTCGTCGGCCACCAGCCCCGCCGCCCGGCGCAGCACGCCATCACCTACCAGCGGGTCTGCGCACAGCGACAGGTGCGGACCGTGGGTCTCGATCGAGGCGAGTCCGATGACGGCCGTATCACAGACCTGCAGAAGCTTCTGGTACTCGGGTGAGCTGAGCGACTCGACGTAGATGGCAGGCATACAGCACCTCTGCATTGCGGACCTTGGCAGTCGGAAAGACAGTTGCCCGCCGAGTGCGCGAGCACCTGCGGGCAACGGGCCGTCTTGCTGGCGGCGGCAGTGAGGCCGGTGAGTCGAAACGCGGACCCCCTCCGGAGCCGCAACCGTGCACAGCGGGGGGAGAGGGGGGTGGCGCCAACCGCGCCAGGGGAGAGCCCGTGGACATGGGCGCCCACGGGCTCGGAAGTCTGCTCAGCCGGCGTGCCACAACTGCATGGGCTCGATGGCTGGCAAGCCCATGCGGCCGCAACTGAGGCGCGACGCTGGCCTAGTCGGCGTCCCACATGTCGGTGACGTTGAGCTTCTCGGGCATGTACCACTTGGCGTGGCCATCCACGAACGCGAAGTTGTCTCCGTCATTGTGGCGGCGCGAATGCGAGGCGGGCGCCTGGTAGATGTAGTACCGCGATGATGATGACGTGCCATTGTACCACGAGTCGCCCAGCATCACCGTCTCCGCCGGGCCCGGGCTGTTGTAGATGCCCAGGTTGCATCCCTCATAGATCGCGCCGGTGCGAACGGGCGACCACGTGTTACCAGGCTGGTAGCCGCAGCCCTGGTAGTTCCAGCCGTAGCCCGGGTAGGTGGTCCTGGCCGACGGGCAGTAGATCATCTGCGTGTTCTTGAGGTAGGGCTGGAGTATGACGACCCAGTAGTAGCCGCCGCAGTAGGCGAAGGGCAGCGTCTCGTCGTTGTCCTGGGCGTACATCAGCGCCCCCAGGGCCAGTTGCTTGACGTTGGACAGACAGTTCGTCTGTCGCGCCTTCTCACGGGCCTTGGCGAAGACGGGGAACAGAATCGCCGCCAGGATGGCGATGATCGCGATCACAACCAGCAACTCGATGAGTGTAAAGCCTCTCTTTGCCATGTGCTCACATCCTTTGCGCCGGTTCGGTGGCAGAAGTCGTGTTATGGCCACACTATGCATACCCATTATTCGACGCGCACATACATCCTCCTTGTAGATTGCCCAATGCTAGTCAGTACACTTGGCCGGCATTCGCCTTGCGCAAGACAGAAGCCCGTGGACGCTGTGGTCCACGGGCCTCGGGTTCGACTCGGTCGCGGCTCTGAACGGGCTCAGGCCGTCTACTTGCGTGTCGCCTGGCACACCGGCTGCATGTAGATGGCGCTCGGCTTGTGCCACTTGACGTGTCCGTCGGCGTAGCCGTAGTTCCCGCCGTCATTGTGCAGCACGGGGAGGTACGAGAACGAGTAGAGGACCAGGTACAGTCCGTTGCCGCTGTAGCCGTTGCTGGCCGGGTCGCCAATCACGATGGACTCGGCCGGGTACGTGACGTCGCTCAGACACACAGGAGCGCCACTCCAGGTGCCATAGTCGCCATAGTAGTAGCCGTAACCGTCCACGTCAGCGAGGTTGTAGCCGCGGAGGTTCCAGCCGTAGCCGCCCGAATAGCCCACGCCACTCATGGAGGGACACACAAAGACCTGTGTGTTCTTGACGTACGGAGCGATGACATTGTACCAGCGGACCGCAGGCGGGTTAGAGATATAGGCGATGCAGAACGTCTCGTCGTAGTCCTGGACGTACATGGCCACGGCGGTCATGATCTGCTTCTCGTTGGACAGGCAGCTACTCTGTCGTGCTTTCTCACGGGCCTTGGCGAAGACGGGGAACAGGATCGCCGCCAGGATGGCGATGATCGCGATCACCACCAGCAACTCAATGAGCGTAAAGCCACGCTTTGCCATGTGCTCACATCCTTTGTGCGGGTACGGTGGCAGAAGTGGTGTTGTAGTCACACTATCCATACCCATTATTCGACGCACACATACCTTCTCCTTGCAGATGGAGAAATGCTAGTTAGGAGGCTTGCCCAGCATTCGCCTTGCGGAAGGCAGAAGCCCGTGGACGCTGTCGTGCACGGGCCTCGGGTTCGGCTCGGTCGCGGTGCTCGGGGCACCCGGCCCTCACTTCAGCTTCGCGATCCACACCGCCATCTGGTTCCTGATCTCGTCCAGGTCCCCCCGCGTGGGGTCCAGGTCGTCCAGCCACTTCCGCGCCGCCGCGGCCGTCTGCTTCTTCGCCGGGGCCGCGGCCCGGATGGCCTGCTCGAGGGTCGTCACATACCGCACGTCGTCCACGGCCTCGCGGAATCCCTCCCACTGGATCGTGTCCACCACGCCGTTGACCGTCGGGTAGCTGAAGTTGTGGTCGCGGTAGCTCCGGTCGTCAAAGTCGTTCCAGACGTGGTGGAAGCCATGCTGGTAGGCGTAGTCCATGGCGCCGTCGAAGCCGGCCTTCCATAGCACCAGGCCGAAGTTGCGCCGGTACACATGCGGGTCCTCGACACCAACCTGCGGGTTGGCGTAGCAGAAGGCCTCAGAGCCCACGAAGTGGTACTTCCGCGCCTCCTCGGGATCGGGCGCGCCGGCCAGGATCGCGGTGTTCAGCAGCTTCCCCATTGCCTCGAAGGTCCTCTTGTAGCAAGCCACAAAGGTCTTGCCCCCGGCTTCCTGGGCCGCGCCCCAGGTGGCTTTCTGGGCGGTCAGCGCGTCCCCGGTTGCCTCATCCGTGCCGTAGAAGTACACCTCGTCATAGCCCCAGGGCTTCAGGAAGGCCAGCCACTGCTTCACCTGCTTCTGCAGGTCGGGCAGTTGCTCGGGCTTGCGCGGGCCGATGCCCAGGCCGAGGTTGTAGAAGCGGCCGGTGGGCATCCCGACTTCCTGCCGGATCTGCAACTGCCGGGTCAGCAGCGGCTCATCCCAGCCCAGGTAGTTGGTCGGGTAGCCCACGCCATGGGCCAACAGGTCCGCCATCTCCGCCCGGTACTGCTCCTCCGAGCGGCGCTCCGAATCGATGCGGGGCTGCCCGTCGGCGCTGAGGCAGGCCCGGTAGTAGATCGAGTAGGTCAGCCGCGGGGGCTGGAGCACGAAGGGTCGCACCGTCAGGTTGAGCGGGAGTTGGGCCTTGCCGCCGCCCGAGGCGAAACTGACCATGCCCGTGTACGTGCCCGGCTTGGCCTTGGCGGGCACGTGGACGGTGATCCAGACCTCGCGGGCCTCCCCGGCCTTGACGTCCATCGGCTGTAGTGTCGCGGCGTCCACCGGCCGCACGTCCTTGAGATTGCTGCTATCCGGGTCGCTGCAGACAAGGTACTCCTGGGTGCCGTCGGCCCGGGTGCTGCGCAGGTAGTTCGTCTGCTTCTCCACGTCCACTCGCACCAGGGCATCGTCCTTGAGCAGCAACTCCGGGATGAGCCATTTCCTGGGTGTGTAGCCGATGTTGTTGGAGGCGCCCTGGAACCAGGCCTTCACCAGGCGGATGTCGACGGCCGAGGTCGGGATGACACCCGCCTTGCCCGTCAGATCACCACAGCTCACCGTCACCCCTGCCAGATTCTGGAACGCGTAGACGAAGGCCGAGACCGGCTCGTACTCGCCGGGGCATGCCGCCGCTTCGAGCGAGGAACCTCCGGCCGCAGTGAAGCCGCCGCCCGGCGCCTGCGTGCGTGACAGGGTTGTGGGGTGGTTCCAGGGGTAGGCCACGTAGTTGCGCCCGGCGGTTTTGGCCTGGCGGACGATCTCCAGCGTCTGGGGGGCGCCCTGGAGCGTCACAATGATCTGCCGCAGCTCCTGGACGTCCTGGGGGGAGCCGTAGGTGGCCTTGTTGAGCGCCGCGAGCAGCTCCTGGCCCCGGCTGGCTGCCCGCTTGACGCTCTGCACGAGCGCCGGGGCGTCGGCTACCGCCGCTTCCGCCTGCGGGACCACCTGCATCGCGGCTTCGAGCTGCTTGCCCCAGTCCGCCAGTTCCTGGCGGTACACGGCTTGCCCGGCCGTGAAGGCTGCCGTGGCCTGGGCCAGGTACTCCTTTTCGTCAGGGACCTCGCCCTCGATGCGCACATCATCGAGGTAGAGCACGGCGCGCTGGCCGGGCTGGCCGTTGAGGAAGATGGCCCAGCGGTCGAGCATGGGCGCGGTCTGCTTGCCGGTGACGCCGTAGACGTACCGGGGCACGACACCGGCGGCCCCGTCCGCCCCGATCTGCACCAGGTCTCCCGTCACAAGCTTCCAGTCGGTGCGGCCCCGGTAGCCCTCGATGCTGCCGCAGCCCGAATGGCTGGTCGGCGGGTACACCGCGTTGATCCCGAAGCCGACGCTGGCCTGGTTGCCCTCCCCCAGCATCAGCCGGGCGGAGATGGTCAACTTGCCGGCCATCGGCACGCGCAGGGGCAGGCCGAAGTAGTAGTAGGGGCTATCGCCGAAGGTGACGTCGAGCTTGAGCGACTTATTGCCCTCGGCAGCCTGCTCGTCGGTGAAGCCGAGGAAGTTGACGGTCGGGGCGCTGCCCCGGCTGGCCCACAGCGCGACCGCCGGAGCCGTGTCCTCAAACGTCTCATGGTATGAGTACGGGCGGAGTGGCAGATCGGCTCCCAGAGCGAGCGAGGCCAGCAGAGCCAACATCATGAGGGAGGCGCAGGGGCGCATGGTCATCACCTGTGGAGGGGTTGGGGTGAATCGACAGCGATTATAGCGTGCCGTCGCCCGTCGCGCCACCGCCGCTGTCGGCGTCCCCGGGTGCCGATACGCCCGACACCCCTGCCGGGCGTCTGAACACTTGCCCCCCAAACTTGACACGCACCCCAAACATACGTACAATTTCATCACGATTTGCGGCGGCAGCAGCCGCCGCATGTTGCTTGCGGGAGTCGTGGTCAGGCAGTCTGTGGAACGACGACTGTCAGCGGGTGCGTTGACGTTGACAGAGGGTCGGGTCCGGCTTATACTGAGCCGGGCGGGCCTGCCACGGCCCGCCTTTTGCCGCCCCCCGCCAAACCCTCAGGCGCCGCCTGGTAGGCAACTGGGCTCAACAGTCCCCGGAAAGGGAGATTGCTGCAATGCAGCCTCGCAGTAAGTGGTGGATTATCACCATCATCGTGCTCTTCGTGTTGTCCTTCCTCTACGCCTTCCAGCCGTTGCGGCTGAAGCCCAAGGCGGCCGAGGTGAACAGCACCTACCGCTACACCTTCACCCCGCCGTTGGTGAAGTCCGAGGCGGAGTGGCCTGCCAAGGCAGCCGAGATCAATCAGTACCGGTCCGGCAAGGGCATGGGCTCGGAGATTGATCGCGTTGAGTTCAAGGAGAACAATGTCCTTGAAGTCGAGACCTTCGCCCTGGAAGAGCAGCAGGCGGCGAGCGACCGGCAGAAGGTCCTGGACCTGCTGAAGGCCCAGTACGCCGGCGCTACGGCCATGGCCCTGCCCGAGGAAGAGCGCCGCGAGCAGCCACTCGCTGTGCTCGGGCCCTTCGCGCTGTACAAGCCCACGCCCCAGGTGAAGCTGGGTCTGGACCTCATCGGTGGTGCTCACGTGGTGCTGCGGGCCCTGCCCGAAACCGTGATGAGCTTCACGGCGCCGGAGGACCGCCCGATGGTGAAGATGGCCGCTCCGGCGACGCCTGCCGCGACGCCGGCGACACCGACCGCCACCCCGGCCAAGCCTGTCGTGGAGTCCTCGTACACCCCTGAGATGCTGTCTGACCGCGTGCGCAACGTGCTCGTGAAGGCCGGTGTGCGCATCGAGGGCGAGAAGGACGTTCAGATCGAGTTTCCGGCGGCCCATGTCATGGTCGTCAAGACCCGGGCCGCCGACGCCAAGACCGCCGCCAAGCAGAGGGACATGATCGCCTCCCTGCTCGAGCGAACTTACCCCGGCGTGACGATCAAGTCGGAGGAGCCCAACTCGGTGTTCCTGGACAACGAGACGGGGGAGAAGGTCAAGAACATCATCGAGAAGCGCCTCTACGAGATGAGCGAGATCCGGGAGCCCGTGCTGCAGACCCAGGGCATGGACCGGATCATCGTGGAGCTGCCGGGCGTCAGTGAGCCCGAGCGCGTGGTCAGCATCCTCAAGTCTACCGCCATGCTTGAGTTCCGCGTCGTCCCGGACCGCTATGAGGCGACCGGGGCGGACGAGGACGACTACAGCGAGTGGCGCGACAAGCAGACCCAGCAGACCGTTCCGTGGGCGCTGGTTCTGGCCGAGACGAAGGCCGACTTCACCGGGCGCGACCTCAAGAGCAATGCCACCGTGAGCCCCGACTCCCAGCACCCGGGCTACTGGGTGGTTGACTTCGAGTTGCGCGATGACCGCAAGCAAGCGTTCCGCGAGTTCACGCGCCGCAACATTCAGAAGAAGATGGCCATCGTGCTGGACGAGAAGCCCCAGATGGCCCCGGTCATCAAGAGCGAGATCCCCGGCCGCGGCATCATCGAGGGCAACTTCACCGCCCAGCAGGCCGGCGATCTGAAGCTTCTGCTCAACGCCGGCGCCCTGCCCGTGCCGCTGGAGATCGGTGAGAACCGCACCATCAGCGCCACGTTGGGCTCCTACGCCATCCAGCGCAGCCTGCTGGCCGGCGTTATCGGCCTGAGCCTGGTCGTCATCTTCATGATCGTCTTCTACCGCCTGCCGGGCCTGCTGGCCGACGTCGCGCTGGCCCTGTACGTGCTCGTTGTCCTCGCGGTGCTCACCTTCACCAAGACGACGCTGACCCTGCCCGGCATTGCGGGCATCATCCTGTCGATCGGTATGGCGGTGGACGCCAACATCCTGATCTTCGAGCGCCTCAAGGAGGAGATCTGGGCGGGCAAGTCCATTCGCGCGGCCATTGACGCCGGCTTTGAGCGCGCCTGGACCGCCATCCTGGACTCCAACGTCAACTCGATGATCGTCGCGGCCGTGCTCTACTTCCTGGGCACAAGCTCGATCAAGAGCTTCGCCGTTACGCTGTTCGTCGGCGTGGTCTGCTCGCTGCTCACCGCGGTGACGATTTCGCGGTGGATGGTGACCATGGTCGGGCAGAGCCACCTGGGGCAGAAGCTGCACCTGTTCGGGGTGCACCAGGACGCGATCCAGTAGCCGCGGCCCAAGACCGCGCTGATACGGGCGCTTTCGCGGCCTCGGCCGAGCCGAGGCCTAAGGAGGTCTTCACGACGTGGATTTTTTCCGCAGACAGAACTGGGACCTGGTAGGCCGTAGCTGGATCTGGTTCACCTTCTCGGGCATCCTGCTCGTTGCCGGCATCGCCGCCTGGGCCACCTTCGGCCTGAACCTGGGCATTGACTTCACCGGTGGCGGCCTGATCCGCTACGAGTTCGCCAAGCCCATCGCGGCCACCCGCGACGAGCAGGTGCAAGTGCTTTCGCGCACCAAGCAGGCGCTGGGCACAGTGAACCTGGGGCACGCCCAGGTGCTCGTGGGCGGCAACAACGAGCTGATCGTCCGCACTCCCCCCGTGGCCAACGACGAGGCGGCCATGGTGCAGGAGCAGGCGGTCCGGCAGCAGATCGAGCAGCTCTTCGGCGCCCAGTACGGCCCTGTGACCGGCCTCGGGCGCGAGAGCGTCGGGCCCATTGTAGGGGCCCAGCTTCGGCAGTCAGCCATCCACGCCCTGATCCTGGGCTGTTTCCTGATTCTCCTGTATATCACGCTCCGCTATGAGTTCAAGTTCGCCGTTGCCGCGGTCGTGGCGCTCGTCCACGACGTCTTCATCCTGATAGGCTTCATGGCGCTCCTGCGACTGGAGCTGGACAGCTCCTTCGTGGCGGTGGTGCTCACCGTTGTCGGCTTCTCGGTCCACGACACCATCGTCATTTTCGACCGGATGCGCGAGAACCTCAAGCTGCACCGGCGGGCGAACTTCGCCGACACGACGAACGCCAGCTTGCTGCAGACCATGGCCCGGTCCATCTACACGGTCACCACGACCCTGTTGACCCTGATCGCCCTGGCGATCTTCGCCAGCGACAGCATCCGGGTGTTCGCCATCGGCATGGTCATCGGTATCGTCTGCGGTGCGTACTCTTCGATCTTCAACGCGAGCCAGATCGTCGTGGTCTGGGAGCGCTACCGGGCCCGCAAGCGGGCCGCCAGTGGCGGGACGGCCGTGCGCCGGCGCGAGCGTGCCCGCCTGATGGGCGGCACGGCCTCGGTAGACGTCGAAGAGGACGTCGAGGCGGAGGAAGAGGACACTGAGGAGGCCGAGGAGGCTACGCCGTCTCGCCGCCTCAGCGCTCACGAAGCCCTGGCCCGCGCCGAAGAGGCGGCCCAGGAGGAGAAGCGCGCTGAGCGCCGCGCCCGGCGCAAGTCCAAGGACAAGGCTGGCCGCAGTGGGAAGGGCAAGCGCCGCTTCTAGAATACGAACAAGGATGTGATGCAGAGGCCGGCGCCCATCCTTGGCGCCGGCTTTCTGCCAGATATGGTTACTCGCAAAGCAGCGCTAGAGACCTCCCGAGCCGCCACGCTCTCGATCATCAGCAACACGGTGCTGACGACCCTCAAGCTCGTCGCCGGGTTCCTCACCGGGTCGGTGAGCGTCCTGGCAGAGGGCATCCACTCGGGCAACGACTTGGTGGCCTCCCTGCTCGCCTGGTTCGCCATCCGCAAGGCCAATGAGCCCGAGGACGAGGAGCACCTCTACGGCCATGGCAAGTACGAGAGCCTGTCGGCCGGCCTTGAGGCGGGCCTGATCGTGGCGGCGGCCATCGGTGTCATGTGGACGGCGTTCCGTCGCATCATGCAGGGAGAGGCCGCGCAGCTCTCCCACGGCCCCGCCCTGGTCGTCATGGGCTTCTCCGCCCTGACGAACATCTTCGTCTCCGGCTACCTGTTCCGCATCGCCAAGCGACATGACTCGGTCGCGCTGAGCGCCGACGCCTGGCACCTGCGCGCCGATGTCTGGACCTCGGTGGGCGTGTTCGCCAGCCTCGGCCTGATCCTGGCCACCGACTGGCACTTCCTGGACCCGGCCGCCGCGCTGCTCGTGGGCTTTCTCATCCTGTTTCAGGGCGGGCGCATCGGGCGCGAGGCGCTGCAGCAGCTGCTCGACCACACGCTGCCCAACGACGAAATGGACTTCATCCGGGACACGCTCTCCGAGCATGACGACCTGTTCATGGAGTACCACAAGCTGCGCGCCCGGAAGGCCGGTCGCGAACGCCAGATTGACCTGCACCTGGTGACGTGCCCGAGGGTCACGGTGGCCGAGGCCCACCAGGTCACCGACCACCTGGAGGAGGCCGTGCGCGCGCACTGGCCCGCCACCCGGGTCACCATCCACATCGAGCCCTGCACTCGCGAGGAGTGCCCGAACCGCACCAGCGATGCCCGCGATCCGGACGCCTGTGCTCTGCGCGACAAGGCAGCGGTCCTCGCCGAGAAGTGAGGAATCCCCATGGAAGAGATACTGCACCTGCTGGCTCAGGACAGCCGCATCACGACCGAAGAGATCGCTACGCGGCTGGGGAAGCCCGTCGAAGAGATCAGGCACAAGATCAAGCAGCTTGAGGACGATGGCATCATCGTCAGCTACGGCGCCCTGATCAACTGGGAGCGCAGCTCCGACAACAAGGTCTTCGCCTTCATCAGCGTGGAGGCCGTGCCCGAGCACGGCACGGGCTTCGACTCGGTCGCCGAGTACATCAGCCGCTTCCCGGAGGTCCACTCGCTGTACCTCATGTCCGGTTCGACGGACCTGCAGGTGGTCGTGGAGGGTGACGACTTCCGCGAGATCGCGCGCTTCGTGGCCGAGAAGCTCGCACCCACCCCCGGTGTGCGCTCCACGGCGACGTCCTTCGTGCTCAAGAGCTACAAGATGGAGGGCATCCTGCTGGGGGAGGGGCCGGATGACCACCGATTGGCGGTGTCACCATGAGCGACTGGAGCCTGCCCCTGAGCCAGAAGGCGCGCCATCTGGCGCCCTCGGGCATCCGCGAGTTCTTCGACCTCGTCATCGGCATGGATGACGTCATCTCGCTCGGAGTCGGCGAGCCCGACTTCGCGACCCCCTGGCACATCTGCGACGCTGCTGTCGCCGCCATGCGGCGGGGCGTCACCTCCTACACCAGCAACGCCGGGCTGATCGAGTTGCGCCGCGCCATCGTGGACGACCTGCACAAGCGGTACGGCGTCGGCTACGAGGCGGAGGACCAGGTGCTTGTGACGATCGGCGTCAGCGAGGCGCTCGATCTGGCCATGCGCGCCGTCGTGGACCCGGGCGATGAAGTCATCGTGCCCGAGCCCTCGTACGTCTCGTATATGCCCAGCGTGGAGCTGGCCGGGGGCGTCGCCGTCGGCGTTCCCACCCGCGAAGAACACGACTTCAAGCTCCTGCCTGAGGATCTGGAGGCGGCCATCACCCCGCGCACGGTGGGCCTGCTGATCGGCTACCCGAACAACCCCACGGGCACGACGATGAGTCGCGAGGAATTGCGGCCCATCGCGGAGATCGCCGCGCGTCACAACCTGCTGGTCTTCTCTGACGAGATCTACGCCCACCTGACCTACGAGGGCGAGCACACCTGCTTCGCGTCGTTGCCGGGCATGGCGGAGCGCACGGTGCTGTTCAACGGCTTCTCGAAGGCCTATGCCATGACCGGGTGGCGGCTGGGCTATGCCTGCGGCCCGGCTCCGATCATTGACGCGATGAACCGCATCCACGCCTACACGGCGCTCTGCGCCCCTGTCGGCGCGCAGGTGGGGGCGATCGAGGCCCTGCACAACGGCGAGCATGAGATGCAGCGCATGATCGGCGAGTACGACCAGCGCCGCCGCCTGTTCGTCAAGGGCCTCAACGACATCGGCCTGCCATGCTTCATGCCCAAGGGCGCCTTCTACAGCTTCCCGCGCATCGCTCACCTGGGTCTGCCCGCCAAGGAGTTCTCGCGGCGATTGCTGTTTGAGAAGAAGGTCGCCGCGGTCCCCGGCACGGCCTTCGGCGCCAGCGGCGAAGGCTACCTGCGGTGCACGTACGCGACCAGTAGCGAGCATCTCAAGATGGCGCTGGAACGGATGGCGGAGTTCGTCGCAGAGCTCAAGTCCGAGGCGCAGAGTTGACGGAGGCTCCGGTCGAGACGCTTGATCTGCGACAGCTCGTCCCGCCGGGACGCTGGGTCGTGCTGCTTCTCCTGACGGTGGTCTCCGGGTTCGCCACGTGGGCCGCCTTCCCGCCGTATGAGCTGTCCGGGCTGGCGTGGGTCGCGCCCGCACTGCTGATGCTGGCGCTCAGCCAGGTGCCCCCGCGCCAGGGGTTCCTGTTGGGCTGGCTGTACGGCACGATCCTGATGGGCGGGATCGTCAGCTTCGTCGCCCCCTACGGGGCGCTGCCCTGGTCGGCGCTGGCGCTGGCCATGGGGCTGTTCTATGGTCTCTTCGGGCTGGTGGGCTCGGCCCTGCGCACCACGCCGCCTCTCTGTCGCGCGGTCGCCCTCGCCGCCGCCTGGTACCTCGTCGAGTTCCTGCGGGGGCACTGCGGCTCGCTGTCCCTGACTTTCGGCGACCTGGCCTACAGCCAGAGCGCGAACCTCCCCTTCGTCCAGCTGGCCTCCCTGTGCGGCCACTATGGTCTCAGCTTCACCATGGCGCTGCTCAGCGCCGGCGTCAGTTGCATGCTGTCGGCGATGCTCCCGCTGACATGGCTGCGCCCGGCCGTGGCGGGGCAGGCAGGCGCTGCTTCCCTCAAGCGCTTCAACCGAGACGCCGGGCGTGTCGCACTGGCCTGCTTCCTCCTGATGATCGTCCTGTACACGTGGGGGCGGTTCACGGCGGAGATGGGCCGCACGCGCTGCGCGGAGGCAACCGCGCCGCCGCCCGTGCGCGTGGCTGTGGTGCAGGGGGAGGCGACGACGACCGCCGCCGACCGTGCCGAGGACACGGTGGACCGCTACGTGCGGCTGTCCGAGGGTCAGCCGGCTGACCTGATCGTCTGGCCGGAGACAGCCATCGTCGGCCCCCTGAACCGCTTCCCCTTCCGCCAGCGACAGGTCGGCGAGCTGGCCCGCAGGAAGCAAGCCCACATGCTGATCGGGGCCCAGGAGCGGGAGCGGGACCGCATCTACAACAGCGCCTACTTCATCCGCCCCGACGGCGCCATCGCGGGCACCTACCGCAAGATGGACCTGGTGATGTTCGGGGAGTACGTGCCGGGACGCGAGCGCTTCCCATTCCTGAAGCGGTACCCGATCCGGCCCTTCGACTTCACCGCCGGCCGCATGCGCGCGCTGTTCGCCGCGCCTGAGTACACGCTTTCGCCCCTGATCTGCTTCGAGGGCATCTTCCCGGAACAGACGCGCCGGATCTGCCGCCTGGGGGCCCAGCTTGTGGTCATCATCACCAGCGACGCCTGGGCCATCGGCGACAACGAGGTGCGGATCCATTCGGCGGTTGGCCCGTTCCGCGCCGTGGAGGCCCGCAAGTACCTCGTGCGAGCCGCCAGCATCGGGCGCTCGGCCATCTACGACCCGTACGGCAACGCACTGGCCGAGGTTCCGTGCTATCAGAACGGCGTCGCCACTGCGGTCGTCCGGCGTGTGGACGCCCTGTCGGTGTACCACTTCTGGGGCGACTGGCCGCTGCTGGTGGTATCGCTCGTTGCGTTGGCGTATGCCCTGAGCCAGGCCAAGCGCGGGACCTTCATCATCCAGACGTAGGTGGGCGCTCTCGCCGCCGCCCCTCCAATCGCCGCCTCGTGCTACTGCCATGGTCCACCACTTCGCTCTGTCAACCTTCGTCATCACTTGCCCCTCGTCGTGGGAGCGACAGGCCATTCGCGAGCTGAAGCTCCTGCTGCCCGACCTCACCTGCCGCGAGCTGTTTTTCCCCGGCAACCTGCTGGCCAACTCCGAGCGGGCTCAGGCCGAGGTGCTGGCGGCCTTGGAGGAGGCCGAGACGCGGCTGATAGGCCATGTCATCCCGGTAACGCTGCGCGTAGATGTGACGAAGCACCGGACCAGCCTGGAGACGCTGGTGGCGGGCGCTCTGGAGCTACCGCGCCTGGACCCCCGCTTCACCTTCCGAGTCACCTGCAACCGGCGCGGTAACCACGAGTTCGGCTCGCGCGAGGCGGAGTACCTGGTGGGGGACAGGCTGGCGGACGAGTGGGGCGTCCAGGCCGACCTGGACGAGCCCGAGCAGGTGGTGAGCATCGAGATCTTCCAGGATCTGGCGCTCCTGGGCGCGGGATTTGCGGATGAGCGCCTGCAGAAGGACATCAGCCAGATGCGCAAGCATCCGCCGGGACAGCGTCCGCTGAACCGCGCGGAGAAGAAGCTGCGCGAGGCGTTCGCGAAGTTCCGTCCCGTGCTGCCGCCGGGCGCGCGGGCGCTGGACCTGGGGTCAGCGCCGGGGGGCTGGGCGAAGGTGCTGGCAGAGGTGTGCGCCGAGGTCGTGGCCGTAGACCGGGCGGTGCTTGACGAGCGCGTCACGGCGCTGGCGAACGTCACGCACGTGCAGCAGCGCGCGGAGGACTACCTCCCCCGGGCGCAGGGCCCCTTCGACCTTGTCACCTGCGACATGAACGTCGAGTCACAGGTGGCGGCGGAGGTGCTCTGCCAGGCCGCGCCCCTGCTGCGGGAGGGGGGAGAGGCCATTCTGACGATCAAGTTCAACAGCCGCCACCGCCGCCAGCACGTCGCGCGGGCAGTGGCGGTGCTGCAGGCGTGCTATGAAGGCTTCGAGACCAAGCATCTGCCGCACAACGGCAAGGAAACGACGCTGCACATGCGGAAGCGATAGCAGCGAGGGTCAGGGCCCAATCGCTTCTTGAGCAGTCCCTGAGCCCGACCTGTCATCCGCTTGACCTGTCGCGCTAAACTTGGTCTTGGCGGGGCGCACCAGCAAACGCCCTGGCGGGGCCCAACGGGAGACAGCCATGGTCGCCGAAACCGTGCCCGACGGCGTCGCGCCCGAGTTTGTGCACAAGCTGGAGACGGCCAGGTCCAACCTGCGGGTCATTGCCAGTCTGTGCATCGTCGGCGGCGTGTTCTCTCTGACGTTCATGCTGCTGATGGCCTACCAGATGCGCGGGGCGATGCTGAACATGGCCCACGTCAGCTTCCTGGTGGGCGGGGCCATCGCTTTCGCCATCGGGATCGGCCTGCTGAGCTTCTCAGAGGGCGCTCGGCAGGCGGGGTCAATCTGGTTGCTGTCGTGGGGGATCGTGAACCTGATCGTCGGGTTCACCGCCGCGTGGCAGGGGCAACTGCTGATCGGGATCTTCTGCATGGTCAGCGGCGCGATCCAGGTGGTGTTCGCGGACCTGTTGCACCTGCCCGCCGAGATATTCGTGTGCGCATATACCGGGGGCGAGTTGACATCGGTCCTGATCGTCGAAGGCATTCTGAAGGGACACGGGGACACGCAACACCGTGGCATGGCGCAGTTCGTGGCGACCGCCCAGCCAGCGCCTGGCGTACACAAAGTCAAAGACCGGCCCGTGTGAGCGTGCGGGAGTGCCAGGGGAGAGGCTCCCAGCAGCAATGAGACCTCCCGGTAACGGGAGGTCTCATTGTTTGTGGCGGCCTGTGGCACGAAGCCCTAACGCCGATACGCCCGCGCCGCCTCAATCGCTGCCAGCAGGTTCTCCAGAGGCACGTCGGCCTGCACCGTGATCCCCGGCTCCAGGATGTAGCCCCCGCCGCGCCCCATCTCGTCGCCCAACCGGCGGACTTCCGCCCGTATCTCGTCCGGCGTCGCATGCGGTAGCAACTGCTGCGTGTTGAGGCCCCCGCAGAACGTGAGGTCGCGCCCGAACTCGCGCTTGAGGGTGGCGCCATCCATCGCTTCTGGCTGGATGGGATGGAGGATGTCCAGACCCAGCCCGATCAGGTCGGGGATGATCTCAGAGACGTTCCCACAACTGTGCAGCATGATCGTGAAGGCGTGCCGCTTCGCCTCCGCAAACAGCACTTGCAGGCGCGGCCGAATGAACGTGCGCCAGTCGCGCGGGCTCATCATCAGGCTACGCTGCAGCCCGTAGTCGTCGCTGAGGAAGACACCGTCGGGCCGGAACTGCGCCATCTCCCGGAGAGTGGCCAGATTGTACTCACAGACGGTGTCGAGGAGTTCATGAACGAACCGGGGCTGATCGAGCAGGTCGAGCAGCAGCCGGTCCAGGCCGCGGAGGACCTGGGCCCGCTCCCACAGGTCGCCGATGACCGCCAGGCGGTAGAGATGGGGATAGCGGTCCGCCGACCGCGCCACCCCTTCCCAGCGCCGCGGCTCGCACGGGTCCGGCCCCGGGAGCACCAGCGTCCCGCCGCCGTCTCCGAGCGGGTGCACCACCGGATAGCCCCGGTCTGTCTCCGACGTGCTCCACACGACGCCCCACTGGTCCGTGATGGTCGGTCCATACCGGTCGGGGTGGGCGTAGAGGGGCTTGTCCCGGCATCCATACAGGTACAGGCACGACCCGATCCAGTCCTCGGCCTCATGCTCGCCGAGCCCCAGGTGCTCCTGCAGCCTCTGCAGGGCGGGAGGGGACAGCATGAAGTCATAGGGCAGGCGCTCGGTCTCTTCGTGCCGCAGGGCGGCCAGGACGAGATCGCGGGGAGGTGGGCCAGACATGGCCCACTATTCGCCACGCCCCCCGCGCGTCACCTGCGGCAGTGGCAGGGGGAGAGTTGAGTCACGCCCCCGGCGCACGGACGGATGGGTGTGGGGAGGGGGGCGCGCTGGGTGACGGGGGCTTCCGCCCCCGCCTGGATTGAGTCGGCCCTCCGGGCCTCAACGGCAACGGCCCTCCGGGCATTGGCCGACGGCAAGGGCGTGCCGCATCGGACGATGGCGACGCTGGCGGTGCGCGGAGGCTGTTAGCGCCGGAGGCGCGGCTCATGCTAGGCGGGGGCGGCAGCCCCCGTCGCCCGGCGGCCCCTCCCCCTTACGCAGCGTCTGCATGTCGGGTCGCTGCGCCCTCACAGTTGACTTGCCCGCCGCCATTCTCTAAACTCGCTACACGCATTGACTCACGACCCAAGAACGGATGATTCGCGTGAAGGCGCCGCTGCTGGATGTACTGAAGGACCGCGTACTGGTCGCCAACGGGGCGATGGGCACGGCGCTCGCCGCCCGCGGCCTGACCCTCGCCAACTCTGCGGTCGCCAATGTGGAGCACCCAGACGCGGTGCGAGACATCTTCCGTGAGTACCGAGAAGCCGGCGCACTGGTGTTCCAGTCGAACACCTTCGTCGGCAATGCCCGGATGCTCGACCACGCCGGCTATGGCGAGCGGCATGATGAGATCAACCGGGCCGGCTTTCGGCTGGCGCGCGAGGCCGTCGGGGACGACGCCTACGTGGCGGCCAACTTCGGGCCGACCGGGCTGCTGCTTGAGCCGCTGGGGAAGGCCACCGCGGAGGAAGTGTCAGCGATCTTCGAGCGCGAGGCCCGGGTGCTGCTCGGCGAGGGGCCGGACTTCGTCCTCTTTGAGACCTTCGAGGCTGTTGAGGAGCTTGAGGCGGCCGTGGCGGGCGTCCGCGCCGCCGGGCTCAGCGTGCCCCTGGCGATCACGTTCTCGTTCTCGCAGCCGAGCGGCCGCAGTATGATGGGCGTGACCCCGCGCCAGGCCGCGGAGAGAATGCTGGCCCTCGGAGCCGACATCATCGGCGCCAACTGCGGCCTGCCCGAGGTGACCGTGGCCGCCGTGCGCGAGATGGCCGAGGTGACCAACAAGCCCCTGATGATGCAGGCGAACGCGGGCGTGCCCGAGGTCCGCAGGGGGGTGGCGTGCTTCTCGGGGACGCCCGAGGACGCGGCGGCCCTCGCCCGCGAGGCCGTGGCCGTCGGCGCCCGGATCATCGGCGGCTGCTGCGGGACGACCGTCGCGCACATCAGGGCGATCGCCGCGGCCGTCGCCGTCACCCCCTCCCTTTAGGGAGGGGGGCGGGGGTAGGCCGCCGTCGCCGTTGCCCCCTCCCTGTGAGGCGCGTAGCGCCTCCGGACGGGGTAGGGGGTAGGCCGCCATTGTCGTTCACCCGTGAGGTACCCACATGGACGACATCATCCACGACTTCCAGAACCCGCCGGCTTCGTTCCGCCCCCAGCCCTTCTGGTTCCTGAACCACCGGCTGGAGGAGGGACGACTGCGCCACCAGATCCGCGAGATGGCGGAGAAGGGTGTGGGGGGCGTCGTCCTGCACGCCCGCCACGGCCTGCTGACGCCGCACATGTCGGAGGAGTGGCTGCAGGCCATCGGCGTGTGCGTAGATGAGCTGCGCGCCCAGGGCATGGAAGCCTGGCTATACGACGAGGACAACTGGCCCTCCGGCACCTTCGGCGGCAAGCTCACGCGGCCCCATCCTGAGTTCCGCATGCGCTATCTGCGCATCCAGACGATGCGCGTCGTGGGCGGCGCCACCTTCCAGAGCACCCTCGACGTGGACGACAACACGCTGCTGTGCGCGGAGGCCATTCGGCTCGGGGACGATGGGCGCATCATCGTCGGCGAGGCCGGCATCCCCGAGATGCGTGACGTGAGTGCGCACTATGCGCAGGGGCGCTTCCGCTGGGAGGCCCCGCCGGGCAACTGGCTCGTGTCCCTGTTCTGGGAGTGCCCTGTGGCCGCGAAGGTCACGTTCTTTGATGCCTACTACCTGGACACGATGAATGAGGAGGCCGTCGCGGCCTTCCGCGACCTGGCGTACACGCCGCACGACCGCTTCGCCGCCGACTACGGCAAGACCATCAAGGGCGTGTTCACCGACGAGCCGGGCCTGATGATCCATGACGGGTTCTTCAAGGTCGAGGCCATGCGCACGACCCTCCAGAACCTGCAGCGCACCCTCCCGGGGATTGCGCTGGCCTGGACGCGGGACTTCGAGGCGAAGTTCCGGGAGCTGTGCGGCTACGACATCCGCCCGCTGCTCATCGGCCTGCTGTATGACATCGGCCCCACCACGCACAAGCTCCGCGCCGACTACTTCCGCGCCATCAGCCTGTGGTACAGCCAGATATACCACGGCCGCCTGAGCCTCTGGTGCCGGGAGCGCAACCTGGAGTACATCGGCCACACGCTCGAGGAGCCGCTGTTCAACCAGGTGCGCACCCAGGGCAACCAGACGTGGGTGCTATCGCTGATGGACCGGCCCGGCCTGGACTACCTCGGGCACGGCGTGGGCACTGCGGCCAGCCCGGTGCGCATCCTATCGTGCAAGTGCGCCGCCTCGGTCGCGCACATCCAGGGCAAGCCGCGCGTGATGTGCGAGGCCTTCGGGGGCAGCGGCCACGGGCACCCGCTGCTCGACCGCCGCCTGGACGCGAACTTCATGGCCGTCCTGGGCGTGAACATGTTCATCCCGCACGCCTTCTACTACTCCTTCGAGGGCTACCGCAAGACCGACTGGCCGCCCACCGAGTTCCTGCACCAGCCCTACTGGCGCATGTACAGGCCGTTCGCCGACTACCTGGGCCGCCTGTCGTACATCCAGGCGCAGGGCCACCACGTCTCCGGTACAGCCATCCTCAACCCTCTCAAGACGATGTACGTCAGCATGTTCCACGAGGGGCAGGCGATCAAGGACCCGCCGTGTCAGCGGCTGCACACCCAGCTCTCCGAGTTGATGCTGGCGCTGCACTATGACTACGACTACCTGGACGACACGCAGCTCCATCAGGCCACCGTGGAGGGCGGACGCCTCAGGTTCCCTGCGTCCGAGGAGACCTACGGCCTGGTGATGCTGCCGGGCGCCAGGATCATGTCCTCGGCGGCGATGAGCAAGCTGCTGGAGTTCTTCGAGGCGGGCGGCAAGGTGATCGCCCTGGGCGACGTGCCCACCGAGGCTGACGAGCGCGGCAAGGACGAGGCCCTCGCCGAGATGACCGCCGCTCTGTTCGGCAAGGCCGACCGCACCGGCTCGCGCCGCAACGAGAGCGAGGCCGGCGGCCTCGCGCTGGCGGCCCGGCCCAAGGACCTACAGGCCTGGCTGCGCGAGCACCTGCCCCAGGTGCTGGAGCCGGATGTCACGATCGAGAACGCCGACGGCGAGGCCGTCGCCGAGATCATCTGCTGCCACCGGACCAACGAGAGCTTCGAGAGCTACCTGCTGGTGAACCGCAGCGAGCGGCCGCAGTCGTGCGTCTTCACGTGCCGCACGGCCGGGCGGTTGGAGGAGTGGTCGCTGGAGACCGGCGAGCGCTGGCCGACGGTGTGCCACTTGCTGCCCGAGGGGGGGCTGCAGGCCCCGCTGGAATTCGAGCCCACCGAGGCCCGCCTGCTGGTGGTCGTACCCGGCCAGGAGCCCGAGGAGATTGCCGACCTGCCCGAGCCGTCGGTGCTGGACCACATTGACCTCAGCCCGACCTGGCAGTTCGACGCTGAGGGCGGGAACGTGATGATCCTCGACCGGTGGGAGTTCACTGCCCGCAACCTGGAGGCCAGCCGCGCCGAGCGCGTGCCGGAGAAGGTCAACAGCTACCGCACGAGCTTCATCGTGGAGGGCACGCCGGGGCAGGTGCACCTGGTGCTCGACGACACCGAGCAGTGGCTCCCGGCCCATGTTGGCTTCCTGTCGGGCATCCGCAGCCTGGAGATCTACGTCAACGGCCGCCAGGCCCCGCCGCTGTCACCCTCCGAATGGCAGGACCCCGACTACGCCTGGACTGACATCACCAACCTGCTGGTCGGGGGCGAGAACACCATCGAGATCCACACCATCTCGATCCTGCAGCCCATGCACGGCCTGCGTGAGCCGGCCTACCTGGTGGGCGACTTCCGCGTGGCCGACAGCATCATGCTCGCGCCGCAGCGCACCATCCGCGGACTGTTCAGCGAGCAGGGCTATCCGCACTTCGCCGGTGTGGGCCGCTACCGCCAGATCGTGAACATCCCCGAGGGCCTCGGTGCAGAGAAGCTGATCCTGGACCCGGGGGAGGTCTCAGGCTGCATGCGGGTGCTGGTGAACGGCAAGCTCGTGGCCACGCGCCTCTGGCCGCCCTACGAGGTAGACATCTCCGGCGCGGCGCGCGGGGGCAGCAACGAGATCATCGTCGAGGTCGCGGGAACGGTAGCGAACCTGTACAGCAAGGAGCAGCGCCCTTACGGCCTCAAGGGCCGCGGGGCGATCTGGGTGTTGGCCTGAGGCGTGAGGCGGGATTGGGGATTGGGGATTGGGGAGTGGGGAGTGGGGATTGGGGATTGGGGGGGCGCCAGACGCCGATGATGGGGGTAGTGCGGGCTTCCAGCCCGCCCCCGGTCGAGGTCGTGTGCCGTGGTTCGGTCTTAGTCAGTCACTACGGCCGCAAGCACCACTCCCCGTGTCGCACCCCATTCATCACCCATGATTCACCATTCCGCGTTCGCCGTTCACGCTTCATCCTTGCGGTACACGCGCGGCACAGCGCTGTCCACGGCCAGCCGTCGCACCGGGAGCGCCACCTCGTCGCCGACCTGCAGGTCGGGGGCATCGGTGGCGTCGAGGCAGCACTGGTCCATGGAGATGCGGCCGATCAGCGGGAGGGCGAGATCGCCTGCATGCGCGCGCGGAGCGTGCTCGCTGCGTCCTCTGCGGCCTTCCCGGCTCACCAGCCACGCCTTGACGACCGACCGCAGCCGCCCGCCGACCGACTGCGGCGCCATGCCGAGGCCCTGTGCCGTGCCCACGGGCACCGTCGCGACGCGCGTGTCGCGCGCGCATATGAAGTCCCCACCGTAGCCGATGCGGCTCCCCGCCGGAAGCGTCTGCACGGCCACCACCCGCGAGCGCAGGCTGAAGGTATCCTCGCGCAGGTTCAGGGGCCGCTCCCGCACGTGGTCGGGGTACTGGCCGTACAGGATCGTCCCGAGGCGCACCATGTCGAGATGGCTGCTGCGGTCCTCGACAAAGAGGGCGCTGGCCGCTACATGCAGCAGGGGGCGCGCGGCCGCCGCCTGCGCCACCGCGTCCCGCACGAGCCCGGCAAAGGCCTTCGTCGAGGCCCCCTCCTTGAGCGTGTCAATCTCCTCCAGCATCCGGCCCGATCCGGGCGGGCCAAAGTGCGTGTACGCCCCCGTCAGGTGCAGCGACGGGAAGACGGTCGCGGCCTGCAGCAGCGCGCACAGCGGGTCATCCGAGCCGATACGCCCCAGCCCGCCATCCACATAGAGATGCCCGTAGACGCTCTGCCCGAGCCTGCTCGCGGTGTCGCCCAGGCCGCTGACGTGCGCCGTGGACAGCAGCGTCGCCGTCAGCCGGTGGCGCACGATCGCCTCGTACTCGTCTGGCAGGGGGGGCATGAACACGAGCACCGGGGCATCCAGGCCGGCCTCGCGCAGCGCCGCGCCCTCGGCCACGTTGCTCACGCCCAGCCATTGCGCCCCGGCGGCCAGGAACACGCGGGCGGTCTCGACGAGACCGTGGCCGTAGGCGTTGGCCTTCACTACGGCCATGAGCTTCGCAGTCGGTTGCAGGTGACGCTGCGCCTCGCGGACATTGTGGGCGAGCGCGTCGGTGTTGACGGCCACGCATGTGGTCATGGCTTCCCTCGACGGCTGAAGATGGGCCAGCGCAGGCCCTGCGACAGGGCCAGTTCGGCCAGAAGCAGCAAGAATACTAGCACCAGCAACGGGCCTGCCAGATGGAGACCGGCGGCGGTCAGGGGCGGCAGCTTCACCGCGCCATCCGGGCCCGGCCGCACGACGATCACATTCCCCTGCAGGCAGCGGCGGACATGCTCGGGCGTGGTGCGGCGTAGGTCGCCCTCGGCCGGGTCGAGGTCCACGGCATACACCGACTCACGTTGCGCGCCGGTCGCCGCTGCGAGGCGCTGGAAGCCCGGCCTGGCTGGAGCGGGGGAGGACCCGAGCGCCTGTCCCACGAGCGCACTCCCAGCCTGCGCATCGTCCCCGGCGGCGAAGCCCACCAGCCGATGCATCAGCGGCACGAACACCGTCTGCTGCGGCAGGTTTGTCTGCTGCGGGTCCAGCGGGAGGTTGACGAGCACGGTATGGGCCCGCGCCGCCATCGCCGCCGAGCCATCCTCGAAGCGGGCAGCGACCCGCCAGTGCGTCGGTCGCACCTGCAGATCGGGCACGTGTCGGAACTCAGGTTGCTTCAGGTCGCCGGCCTGCGGGTTGGCGAACGGCCGCAGCGGCGGGCGGAACACGTCGAACTCGCTGATGTGCAGTGGGCCAGGCCGGACGGGCCCGAGAGCCAGCTCCGCGTCGCCGGTGAGCGCCTGCACGATGGCCGACGAGAGCTGCGGGGTCAGCAGCACGAGACCGAGGCCCCGAGCCTTCGCCTGCTGCAGGCGCTTCGTCTCGTCCTCCGTCGGGCGCTTGCTGACGACGATGGCGTCTGCGTCCAGTGCCTCCGGCAGGGCGGCCACGCTGCGCACCGCCACCGGCGACTGCGCCGTCGGCGCGAGCGCGAGCCGCATGAGGCGCTCTGCGGGACCGTCCCCGAGGATGAGCACCTGCAGCCGCTGCCGCACCGGCACAACCGCATAGAAGCGATTGTCCCCGGCCATGGCATCCTCGGGGAGCACGGCCTCGACGCGCTTGAGGCCGGGGCGGTCGGGCCGCCACTCGCAGATGGCCTGTGCCGGCTCGACGTCCATGTTCAGCGCCACCGTGCCGATCTCGCGGCCGTCCACGAGAACCCGGACAGGCACCGGCCCCGACGGGCCTGTAGTGGCCCGCCCTGTCACGACGATGTCAGTGGGCCGCCCGGCGATGGCCGTTGGCTCTCGCGTCTCCAGGCCGATCAGGCTGCGGTTGGGCGTGTCGCGCCCGCAGTCCACGATGACGACCTGTCGGCTCAGAAGCAGTGTCGCGGGGGTGAGCCACGAAGTGGCCTGCAGGTCGGTGAAGAAGACGACGCTCTCGTCGTCGCCCCCGGCCCGTGCACCCGCTCCGGCGAGGACCGGCGCATTGTCCACCGCTCTGTAGCGCCCTCGGTCTCCCACCCCAGCCTCGTCCCCAGTCGGGTACGCCATGTCTATGAGCAGCACCCCGCGCGGCTCGCCCGGAACCAGCCGTACTGCTCCTTGCAGCGCGGCGCGCGGGTCCCCGTTCGCCCTGGGGAACAGCCCCTGCGTGTCCATTGCCCGCATGGAGGGCGTATCGTCCAGCACCACGACGGGATGACCAGGCCTCCCGTGTCCGCGCCAGACCGGCTGCGCCGCGGCCAGGCTCAACAGCACGATCGCCAGGGCGCGCAGGACCATGAGCAGGAGCTGTCGGGCGCGCATGAGCGCCGTGCGCTCGCGCTGGGCCTGCTGGATGAGCATGAGCGACGAGAACTGCACCCGGCGGGGCCGGCGGCGGCCGAAGAGGTGCAGGAGCACCGGCACTGCCGCCCCCAGGGCCCCGAGCAGCAGCCACGGATGCAGGAAGGACATGCCCGTCATTTCCCCGAATGCTTAGCGACGCCCTGCCCCACGGCAGACGAAGGAGAACCGCGCATGAAGACCGCCCTGCACACCATCAGCTATGCTGGGGTCTGGCCCGGCCAGGCCGCGCTGAGCCTGAGCGAGATCATCCGCCGCGCCGCCGAGCTGGGGTATGACGCGCTCATGATCGCCGCCAAGCGCCCGCACCTGTCTGTCCTGGACACCGACGACGAGACCCTCAGGCGCGTGCGCGGGGAACTGGATGCGGCCGGAGTCGGCGTGGCGTGCCTGGCGGGATACAACAACTTCAGCGCGGATGCCGAGCACTCCGACATCCCGGTCAACGAGCTGCAGATTGGCTACATCGAGCGCATGGCGCAGATGACGGCGGCGCTGGGCGGCAGCATCATCCGGGTGTTCACGGCGTACCAGCACCCGTCCCTCACCGAGGGTGCCGTGCGCCAGCGCGTCGTGTCGTGCCTGAAGGAAGCCGCCCGCCGCGCCGCCGACTACGGCTGCGCGCTGGCGGTGCAGAACCACCACGACTTCGCGGCCCACTGGCAGACGCTGCGGGATGTGCTGGCGGAGATAGACGAGCCGAACTGCCGGGCGGCCTTCGACGCCTGGGCGCCGACTCTGCACGGGGATGACATCGTGGCGGCCGCGCGCGAGATGGCCCCGCTGACGGCGCAGACGACCGTGGCGGACTACGTCTACCGCCCGCGCTTCAAGTATTCGCCCCAGCATGTGAACTACGAGCCGCAACTGCCGCTCGTGCAGGCGGTGCGCATGGGGGAGGGGATGATTGACTACCGGGGGTTCCTCAACGCACTGGCTGACGGCGGTTTCGACGGCGTCGTCACCTACGAGATGTGCTCCCCGCTGCTAGGCGGCGGGTCGCTGGAGAACCTGGACGCCTACGCCCGGCAGTTCCTGGAGTTCATGCGGAGCCTGTAGAACCGGCAGCCGCGTCTGCAGGGCGCGGGTACACCCGACACTCTTGTCGGGCGTGAGGGGGCGGGGTACAAGCCCCCGCCCCACACCTAGATGAGCTCAGTACCCCCAGCGCCGCAACTGCTCCCGGTCTGCGCCCTGCTGCTGCATGGGTGTCAGGTCCTGCCTGCGGGACTCGTTCTCCGACACGACCCAGCCATCATAGCCCAGTTCGTCGAGCTTGCGCAGGACGCCGGCGTGGTCCACGACACCTTCGCCGAGCATCGTCCAGCCCTCGGCGCCGTCGTAGTCCTTGAAGTGCAGATAGGCGATGCGGGGGAAGTAGCGCTCGACAGTGGCCACCAGGTCGTGTCCGGCTTTGACCATGATGCCGCTGTCAGGGCACAGGAACCAGTATCGCTCGTCGGTGAGGTCCATCATGCGGGCAATCTCGTCGGGCGAGGCCGCGATGCCGCCGGCATGTAGATGGTAGCAGGCCTTGACACCGTGCTGCTCGTAGACCGCGCGGCCGAGGTCGTTGTAGTGCTCACACGCGGCGCGGAAGGCGGCCGGGTCGTCGGTGGACGTGCCGCCGCCGACCATCATGTGACCGGCGCCGAACTCCTTGACGAAGGCCGCGGTGCTGACGGCGTTGGCTACTTCCTCGCGGGCGGCCGCCGCGTCGGCCGGAGTGCCCACGATGTAGAACAGCCCCGCCAGCACGACCCCGGCGTCGCGGAGGACGCCGCCGAACTCCTCCTTGCGCTCGGCCCAGACCTGGCTGACGCGCCAGTTGCTCTCGATGCCCGCGTAGCCGATCTGTCCCGCCTCGTGGATGGCCCGCACCAACTCCGCGTCGAAGTCGGGGCCTACGGGCCAGCAGTTCACTTGTGCGCCGATCCTGATTGCCATGGTGTGAAGTCTCCCTGGATGGTCTGTGTGGCTGGTTCGCCGCAGCGGCGCTAGGGGCCTGCACGGAGCGTGGAGACGCCTGCAGACGAACATGGGAACACGTCCTCCCCTCTGCACCGTTTTCGGGTATACTGGAGTCTCGTGGTTCGTCCCGTCCTCTTCTCTGCCACGCTGCTAAGGAGTCGTGTTCATGTCGGAGCTAGCTGATCGCCTGCGCGGCCTTCTGGAGTTGCCAGACGCCGCCACCGCCCTCGAAACCGAACACCGCAACGAACTGTCCGCCCTGATTGGCGAAGCCGCCAGTGGAGACCTGCTGGAGCTGGCCGCAGTGGTGGACCGCGTCCTGCAAGCGCAGGCCGGCCACCTGCAGGGGCTCTTCGCCCGGGCGCTGATCGAGGAGCAGTCGGGCCATGCGGAGGTCGCCGGCAATCTGTACCTGCAACTGGCGCAGCACAGCGCCACCCAACGCAACTGGGAGGGCATGCTGGACCTGGCCGTACGGGCCATGCCGCTGACCGGCGACTATCGCCTCGTGCGGATCGTGCGCCGGGCAGGCGAGCACAGTCTGGACATCACTTCGGCCATGGCGTTGGCGCAGGAGGAGTGCGCCGACTCCCCCGATCTGCTGTGGGAGCAGAGCCAGGAGGCCGATGCCAACGGCGACGGCGCCCAGGCCCTGCAACTGGCGCTCGCGGCGCTCGAAGGCTACGTGGCGGTGAAGGAGCCCGAGCACGCCGAGGATCCGCTGTTGCGGGTGCTGGCGACTGAGGAACGGGCGACGTACGACCACCTCCTGCAAGTCCTGCGCCGCATGGCAAACGCCGGGCAGTGCGAACTGGTGGCCACGGCCCTCGAACTGGCCGAGGAGACCTTCTTCACGCTCGGGATGCCTCACGAGTTGGCCGAGGCCCTGGCCTGGATGCTGGAGCGGCGGCCCGAGCTGAACCGCTTCCGCGCCCTGTATGCCGAGGCCGTGGCCCGGCCGCTGGCCCATCGCGACCAACTCGACGAGGCCATCGCCGAGTCGGGTCTGGCAAACCCCGACGTACCGGTCGAGGACGCCCTGGCGGCCTTCCGGGAGTTGGCGGCCTTCAGCCCCGGTGCCTACGTGATGCACCGCTCGTGGGGCGTGGGCCTCATCAAGCGCAAGGAAGACGAGGACCTCTTCGTGGACTTCGAGGACCACCCGGCGCATCGGATGGCCCTCGGCCCGGCCAGGCAGGTGCTCATGCCGCTGGCGCACGACTCCCTGCAGGTCCAGCGCGCCACGGACCTGTCCTCCCTGCAGGAACAGGCGAAGGACACCCCTGCCGAGGTCATCTACCGGCTGATCGTCGAGAGTGGCGGGGAGATCGTGACCCCGGACATCAAGCTGCGCCTGTCGCCGTGGCTCATCGAGGAGAGCGCCTGGGCCGGCTGGTGGCGCAACGCCCGCAAGGCCATGGAGGAGGACCCGCGGATTGACTGCTCGCAGGCCTTCCGGCACCTGTACCGTGAGGCGAAGCAGGGCCTGGAGGTGGATGTCCCGCTCCTGCCGCTCGATCGCCGCAAGGGCGTCAAAGGCGCCATGTCCTTCCTCAACAAGCTCCTGGCCCAGCACCCGCATGTGAGCGACCGCGCCCGCATGAACTACGGGTCGGACCTGCGCCAGTGGCTCGCCGCCACCCACAAGATGGACGAATGGATCCGCGCCCTCCCGCTGCTCATGCGCTGGTACCCCGAGCGCGAGGAGGAATGGCAGGCGGCCGCCGAGCAGGCCATGCCCTCGGCCGCGCTCACCGTCGCCAACACAGAGGAAGACCAGCAGGTGCTGCTGGACCTGGGCCTCAAGACGCGCGTGTGGAAGGAGGCCGCCTATGCCGCGTTGGCCTCGCGCTTCCAGTCCATCCGCGAGCGCGCGCTGCAGACCCTCGGCGAGCGCGACCGCGACGTGCTGTGGGAGGACTTCGAGGACCTGCTGACCATGCCGGGCCACTACCAGCAGAAGATGGCACTGGCCGACATGATCCTGCGGGGCGAGCTGACTCGCGACGACGCCAACGGTAGCGACTTGCCGGTGGACCCGTGGCTGCTCATGCGGGCGGCGCTGTCGGTCGTGGGCAGCAAGGCGGCCCGCGCCGGCGCCGGCACGGCCCACCGCCTCCTGCGGGCCAATGGCCCGCTCACACCGTTCCTGAAGGACCGACCGCTGGATGAGGAGGCCAACGAGCTGCTGGACACCTTCCGGCGCCGGCCCATCGAGGGCGAAGTGCAGCTTCAACTGCAGGTGTTCTTCGACGAGATCGGCCAGCCGCAGCTCTCGAGCGAGATGCTGGCGATGAACATGCAGGAGCCGGAGGACGAATCGCGCCCGCCGGAGCTGGACCCACGCATCACGCTGATGACCCGGGCGACGCTGGAGATGCAGAACGAGCGCCTGCGGGAGATGGAGCGCCTGCTGGCGGTGGACATCCCGCAGGAGATCGCCAAGGCCCGGGCCCTGGGCGACCTGGCCGAGAACGCCGAGTATCATGCCGCCCGCGAGCGCCAGGGCATCACCAAGGCGCTCTACGACAGCCTTCTGGCGCAGATGGAGACGGCCATGGCCATCGAGGAGCTGCACCTGCCTGAGGGCGTGGCCGGGGTCGGCAAGTTCTTGCGCCTGCGCAACCTGGACACCTCCAACGAGCAGAACGTCTGGATCCTGGGCGAAGGCGACAGCCAGTACGGGCACGAAGTGGTCTCGTACAAGGCGCCGCTGGGCCAGACGCTGGTGGGGAAGCGGGTTGGCGAGCAGGTCCAGATGGAGACGAACGGGCAGCAGCGCTTCGAGGTCCTGTCCATCGAGACGAAGCTGCCGTAGCGCCGTAGGAGCGCCGGCCTCCAGCCGGCTGCCTTGACGTTGGCGCGGGCTTTGCAGCCCGCTCGCTCGACCCAGGGGAGGGCCTCCCATGCTCAAGCCTTCTGCCGCGCCTCTTGTCATGCCGTACCCTCGCGAGATGGAGTTCGCCGGAGGCAGTGTGCCGCTCAAGGCGGTTGCCATCCGCGCCGCTGACGCCGTCACCCGTCGCACCGCCCGCGTGCTGAAGCGTGAGTTGAAGGCTCTCGGCCTGCCCGTCGCCGATGGCGGCTACCCAGTCTCCCTCGTGCGCCTCGACCAGCCGGGCCTCGATGACGAGATGTACTCGCTGGAGGTGGGGAAGAGCGGGGCGGTCGTCGGGGCGGCGTCGTACGCGGGGCTGTACTACGGGGTGCAGACGCTGGCGCAACTGTTGGCGTGGGGCCAAGCTCCGCGCGTGGGGACACGCGCGGCTGTGCGGCTGCCGTTATGCTCGATCCTCGACTACCCCCTCAAGCCCATCCGGGGGATCCACACGTACCTGCCCGCCCGCGAGAACCTGCCCTTCTTCAAGCGCTTCGTCGAGTGGCTCGGCCGGCACAAGATCAACACCATCTTCCTCGAAGTCGGCGGCGGGATGGAGTACCGGCGCCACCCGGAGGTCAACCGCGCGTGGGAGGCCTTCTGCCGCGAAGCGTTGGCCTACCCCGGCGGGCCGGACGCGCTGCAGGACAGCCAGTGGTTCGCCAAGAACTCCACCCATACCGAACTCGCCGGCGGGTCGTTCCTGACGCAGGACGAGTGCCGGCAGATCGTCCAGTGGTGCCGTGAGAACGCAATCGCGGTCATGCCCGAGGTGCAGTCCCTGTCGCATTCGTACTACCTGTGCATGGCCCACCCCGAGATCGCCGAGGTCAAGGAAGACCCCTGGCCGGACAACTACTGCCCGTCCAACCCCAGGAGCTACGAGCTGTACTTCGAGCTGCTCGAGGAGATCATCGAGGTCTTCGACCCGAGCCTGATCCACATCGGCCACGACGAGGCGTACATCTTCAACTTCTGTCCCCGGTGCAAGCAGCGCGACGCGGCGGAGATCTACGCGACCGACATCACCAAGATCCACGACTGGCTCGCCGGGCGAGGCATCCGCACGGCGATCTGGGGGGACAAGCTGCTGAACATCGTCCATCCCAATGGCAACACGTACGGCGGGGTCGAGCGCAACACGATGCGCTACGGCCGCCAGTTCCACCAGCCCGCCACCAACCGCTGCAAGGACCTCATCCCCCGCGACGTGCTCATCTTCGATTGGTACTGGAGCCTCAGCTACGAGTCCGCCCAGATGCTCGCCGACATGGGCTACCAGATGATCTACGGCAACTTCCATGGCCCGAGCTTCCAGGGCTGGCAGAAGCACCGGCAGAACCCGGCGCTGCTGGGCGGCGAGACCTCGCTGTGGTGCGCCGTGGACGACTACTCCATCGGCCGCAACGGGACGTTCCACAACATCCTGTGGGGCGCGAACGATCTCTGGTCGGATGTGGACCCGGACGCCGAGCGCGAGCGCATCGTCAGCGACATCGCCGCCGTCATGCGGCAGGACCGCCTGAAGCTCAGCCAGCTCAAGTCCGTCATCCAGTCCCCGGCGAAGCTGAAGTTCAAGCCCATAGACATGACCACGGCCGGGCGGCGGGGGTTGTACCTGGGCGAGGGCGTCAGCGCCGATCTGCGCTTCCTGCCCGTCGGCCAGCAGACGCTCGGAGACGTGCCGTTCCTGCTGCCCGATGGCGACAAGGCCAGTGTGCCGAGCGTGGACTGGCACATCCGCGCCACGCCGCCGGTGCCCATCAACGCCGAGGCCGAGGCGTTGTGCTTCCTGCACACGACCACCATCCCGGCAGTCCACGCGCCGACTTACTACAGCCTCGACCTGGGCCCCAACATCATCGGGGCATATCTGGTGGAGTACGAGGACGGCAGTACCACCGAGGTCCCGCTCGAGTACGCGATGAACATTGACTCGATCAACTCGGGCTACATGATCGGCAAGGCAGGCGACCAGAGCGCCACCATCGGCGCGTACGACTACCTGGCCGACCCGGTCGTGAGCGGGAAGACGAACGAGGGCGGGACATACACGCTCTTCATGGTCGAGTGGGTCAACCCGCGCCCGACGAAGGCGATCAGGAGCGTGCGGCTCCTGTGGAAGGCTGGCTACAACCAGGGGCTGATCGCGTTGATTGCGGTGACGGAAGTAAGGAGATGCGGCTGAGCCGCGCCCCCGGCGCTCGGACGGCGAAACGCGAGATAGAGGAAGAGGGCGCGCCGTTGGACGGGGGCTACCGCCCCCGCCTAGCCTGAGCCGCGCCTCCGGCGCTGAACGACCACGCCCCGGTCCTGCATGCGTCAGGACGATGGAGCGAGACGGGACGGGACGGAGCCGTCTGAGGCCCGCAGGGCCGGATCAGAGTAGGCGGGGGCGGAAGCCCCCGTAATGGAGACACATCTCCCTCCCTCCCGGCCGTGAGCCCCGGAGGGGCGATACAACAACATAGGAGTGCCACCATGAAACTAGGCGCAAACTCAGTCCTCTTCGGCGGTTACGACATGGAGACCGCCTTCAAGTACATCGCCATGGCGGGCTATGACGGCATTGAGCTGTCGGCCATCGGCGGCATGAGCGAGCACCTGGTGCTCGACCGCTGGCAGGAGCTGGCCCAGCCCATCAGGGACCTCTCCGCGCAGTACGGCCTCGAGCTGCTCGCCATGGAGCAGCCGTCGCAGGACAGGGCGACCATGGAGACGGCGTTCGCGGCGGCGAAGGAGATTGGCATCCCGGTCGTCAACTGCGGCCCGGGTGGGAAGACCGATGACGAGGAGACGCTGAAGGCGTCCATCGCATCCCTGAGCTCGCTGTCCGAGCTGGCCGAGACGTACGGGGTCACACTGTGTGTGAAGGCCCATGTCGGCGCGGCGATCTGGAACACGCCGACGACGCTGCGCGCCATGGCCGAGATCTCCTCGCCCGCCTTCGGGATTGACATGGATCCCTCGCACATCTGGCGTGCGGGCGAGAACCCCGTTGAGGCCATCGCGGCCGTCGTGTCGCGCGTCAAGCATGTCCACATCCGCGACTGCGAGAGCCTGGACACAGGCTCCGGTCGGCAGCAGAGCCCCGGCAAGCCGGAGCTGCAGGCGAACGGGCGCGGCGGCATTGACCTCGTCGGCTACCTCCGCGTGCTCCACGAGGCGGGGTACGCCGGGCCGGTGGACCTGGAGATCATCGGGGCGAAGGAGTACACGCTGGAGCAGTGCTGCACCATCGCCGCCGAGAGCCGCGGGCACATGCAGGCCTGCCTGCAGGCGTGCGGGGCGAGGTAGTGGAGAGGGCCGTGACTGGGACCGCGGGCTTCCAGCCCGCAATGGCCGTTACCGACAGACGTGCGGGCTGGAAGCCCGCGG